>NZ_FOMM01000005.1:0-268014 GCF_900112625.1 Methylobacterium sp. 13MFTsu3.1M2 | reverse complement strand
CGGGGCGCCCGCCTCAGTGCCGGTATCGTTCGGCCAGGGCCATGAGGGCCTGGGCGAGCTCGGTGAGGTTGGCGGAGGCGGCCTCGACCTGCCGCGTGCCGGCCGCGGTCTGCTGGCTGGCCTGGCGGATGTTCTGCAGCGCCCCCATCACCTGCTCGATGCCCAGCTGCTGCTGGTTGGTCGAGGCCACGATCTGCTGGAACGTCTGCACGTTCTCCTCCACCCGCGCGGTGATCTCCTCGATCGTGCGCTGCGTCGTGTCCGAGCGCGTCTTGCCCGCCGCCGCGCGCTTGACCGCCTCCTCGGTCAGCATCACCGACGTGTTGATGCCCCGCTGGATCTCGCCCAGGATCCCCCGCACCTGCCCCGTGGCCGCCTTGGCCTGGTCGGCCAGGAGCTTCATCTCCGAGGCCACCACCGAGAAGCTGCGCCCGCTCTCGCCGGCCGCGGCCGCCTCGATGGCGGCGTTCAGCGCCAGCAGGTGCGTGCGCTCCGAGATGTCGTTGACCGTCTCGATGATGTCGCCGATCGTCTGGGTCTTCTCCGACAGGCTGACGATGTTGCCGGCCACCGCCTCCGCCTGCTCGCGGATCGCGTCCATGGCCTTGGCGGTGTCGGACACCGCGCGCAGGCCCTGGCGCGAGGTCTGCGCGGTCGCCTGGGCGGTGGCGATCACCTCGGTGGCGCGCTTGGAGATCTGCGCCCCCGAATGGGTGATCTCGTCGACCGTGGCGGCGGTCTCCTGCACGGCGGCGAACTGCTGCTCGACCGAGGCGGCCTGCTCCTGCGCCGAGGCGCGGATCTCGGCCGCGGCCGCGTTCAGGTCCGCCGTCGCCGCCCGGTTCGTCCGCGCCAAGTCCGACAGACCCGAGACCATCGTGTTCAGCGTCGTGCTCAGACGGCCGATCTCGTCGCGCCCGCCGGCCGCCAGCTGGCCGGACAGGTCACCCTCGCCGACGCGGCCGACGAAGGCCATGACCGTCTCGAGCGGCCGCACCACCGCGCGGCTGATCAGCCACGTGATCAGGACCGCCAGCAGCACCGCGGCGGCCAGGGTCAGGTAGATCGAGAGGCGCGAGCGCTCGTAGACCTCCTGCGCGGCGCGCTGGCCCAGCGCCATGCCGCCGTCGAGCTGCGAGCGGAGGTTCTTGATCCCCTCGAGGAAGGGTGCCTGCAGCCGCGCGATCTCCGCGTTGCGGGCCTCGACCGCCGCGACGTCCTGCTGGGCGATGGCAGCGAACTGCGCCTCGCCCTGCGCCCTGACCTCGCGGAACGAGCCCTGGACCGCGGTCGCCGCCGCGGCGATGCGGTCCCAGGCCGCGACGCGCTCGGCGGACACGACCTGCGTCCGGTACTGGGTGGCGAGCTGGATCGTCGTGGCGAGCCGGTTCTCGACCTGGGCCGCGGTCTGGCGCCAAGCCGCCAGGGTGTCGCCGGCCTGGGTCGCGCGCCCCTGGGCCTGCATCAGCATCGTGATCACGGCCGTGCGGCGCAGGAGACCGAGGTCGCGCGCGTCGTTCCCGAGATCGTCGAGCTGGCGCAGGATCGTCATGTCCCGCCGGACGATCGCGTCGGTCGTGTCGCGCACCGCGCCGATCTGCTCCAGGGCGTAGAGGCCGAGCGCCACCACCACCACCGTGATGGCGAAGAAGCCGAGGAGGATGCGTTTTCCGATCGAGAGCGACACGGGCGGGGATGGCTCCGGTTGGGGCAGGCGGCCCGGTCAGGGCAGCGCGCGGCGCAGGAGGCGGGGGAGGTCGATGACGACGAAGTCGGGACGGCCGTCGCCCGCCGCCCCGGAGGCCGGGGCATAGACCGAGGCGGCCTCGTTGCCCAAGCGATCGGGATCGGCCGCCTCGGCGCCGGCCGCGCCGGCCGCGCCAGGGGCCCGGGCGATGCCCAGGACCCGGTCCACCGCGAGAGCGAGGGGCTGGGGGTGGACGCCGCGCAGCACGATCATGTGGGCCGCCGCGTCGGCGTCGGACGCGGGATCCGGCCGGCCGAGGGCCCGGGCGAGGCTGAGCACGCCGACGATCCGCCCGGACAGGGCGACGAGACCGTCCAGCGCCGGCACCGCCCCGGGCATCGGCGTGGCGGGGCGCGACGGCAGGACCTGGGCGACGGCCGCCAGCGGCACGCCGTAGCGCTCGCCGCCGCAGGCGCAGACGAGGTGATCGACGCCCGAATCGGTCGCGGCCGCCGCGGCACCGCGCCGGGCGAGGGCGGCGGCGCGCTCGGCGCGCAGGTCCCGCTCCGGCCGCGGACGGCCGCCCTGTGCACTCGGGCCTGCGCCCATCAGGACCTCCTGCTGCCGGCGCCGCCGAGCGCGGCGCGGGCCGCGGCCGCGCTGGCCGCGATCTCGCCCGCGGAGGCGCCGTCGCCCTCGGGCAGCGCCGTGTCCGGCCCGAGGGCTTGACTCAAGGCGACGGCGTTGTCGAGGGCGCGGAGCGCCTCGTGCGGCCGTCGCAGCGCGATCAGCAGCAGGCCGAGGTGGTAGTGGGCCATCACGAAACCGCGGTCGAGGTAGAGCGCGGCCCGCAGCGCCCGCTCGGCCTCGGCGTCGCGTCCGAGGGTGCGGGCCAGGAGGCCCTCGTAGAAGCGCAGGGCGGTGTCGGTCGGATCGCGGTCGAGGGCGCCCCGCAGCGCCCGCCAGGCCGCTCCGGTCTCGCCGGAATCGGCCAGCGCGCGGATCCGGTCGAGGTCGACGGCGTCCTCCTCTTCCGGCCGGTCCTCCCGGCTCTCGGGCGCTGCGGGAGCCGGACCGGTGCCGGGTGCGGCGACCGGGTCCGGGGCGGGAACGGCCGCGGCGTCGGCCTCTGCAGCCCCGGACTGGCCCGGGTCAGGATCCGCCGGGGGCGGCTCCGTCGCCTGTCGCGCCGGAGGGACGGGGTTCGGCGCGGGCGCACCGGACAGGTCGACCGGCGGCGCGACCGGCGGCGCCTCGGCGCGCGGTCGGTAGGCCACGGTCCCGGGCAGGCTGACGGCGTCGAGGAAGCTCGCGAAGGCGGGACTCGGCTCGGCGTGGCCGAGGAGCAGCCAGCCCTCCGGCCGCAACCTTCGGCCGAGCCCGCGCACCACCGCGGCGACCGTCCGGGCATCGAAGTAGATCAGCACGTTCCGGCAAAGGATCAGATCGAAGGGCTCGCCCTGCGGCGGCCCCGGCTCGACGAGGCTCAGCAGGTTGCCGCGCTCGAACCGGACCGGACCGCGGTATTCGGGCCGGAGGGCGTAGCCGCCCTCGCGCCGGATGCCCGGCGCGGGCGGCAGCCGGGTGAAGTAGCGGAGCCGGTCCTCCGGCGGCAAGGTCCGGAGCGCCCAGCGGCCGTACTCGGCGGCGCGGGCCGTGGCGAGCGCCTCGACGCTGATGTCAGTGCCGAGGATCGCCACCCGCCACTCGGGCAGGGCGTCGCCGAGCAGCTCGTGCACCAGGATCGCCAGGGAATAGGCCTCGGCCCCGGTGGAGCAGCCCGCGCTCCAGATCCGGAGGACGCGCTCGGACGCCCGTGCCGCGATCAGCGCCGGCAGGATCGTCGCGCGCAGCGCGCTGAACTGCTCGGCGTAGCGGAAGAAGAACGTCTCGCCGACGGTGATCTCAGCTTCCAGCCGGGCCCATTCCGCCTCGCCTTCCGCGCCGCTCGACAGGAGGGCCGCGTAGGCGGCGCAATCGGCCACGGCGGCGGCGCGGAACCGGCGGTGCAGCCGCTCGATCAGCAGCTCGTCCTTGTCGGTGTAGTAGTGGTGGCCGGTGCGCGCGATGATCCGCGCCTTGAGCGGCGCGTAGGCGGGATCGGCACTCAGGTCGGGACGGGGATTCCCCGGTCGGGCCATCGCGCGGTCAGACGGCGTGCGGCAGCGCGGCGAGACGTTCGGCGGCGGCCCGCGCCAGGGCGTCGACGCGGACCTGTTCCTGCACGGTCAGGAGGCGCTCCGGCGCCAGCGCGTGGACGAGCCGCTCGCCGAGGACCAGCTCGGCGGCGACGCAGCCGTTGAGCGTGTCGGCCGCCTCGGCCGGCCGGACCGCGGAATCCGGGACGGTCGTGAGGTCGGCCACGCGATCGACGAGGTACGCGACGGCCTCGCCCTGCATCAGCGCGAGATGGGCGTAGAGTCCGGGCGTCGCGCCGGCCGGGCGCAGGCCGAGCAGCGCCGCGAGGTCGACGACCGGGACCGGCGTGCCGCCGAGATTGAGGAAGCCGGTGAGCCAGCTGCCGGAGGCGGGCGGCGCGTGCAGGTCCGGCAGCGGCAGAATCTCGGCGACCGCGCCGCGGGGCAGGGCGCAGGCCGCACCGGCGACGTCCAGCAGGAGATAGGCCGAACCGCTGCTGGCCACCGCCACCCGCTCCCCTGTTGCTCGGTCGCGGCCGGGCCGGGACGGGTCGCGACATAGGCCGAGTTAACGCTGCCGGCAATTGTGCGCCGCACCGGCACGATGACGCGGAACCAAGTCTCGTCTGAGCCGCTTATTTTCCGACGCAGCGGCAACGCGCCTGACGAGGCGCGTGCTTTGCCTGCGCCGGTCTACGCCAGGGATTGACGATGAGGAAACTTCTGTTGGCCGCCGCGTCGCTGACGCTCCTCGCGGGCTCCGCCTACGCCCAGGGCAACTCGCCCTACAACGCCTCGGGCGCGCAGGCCGGCGGCCCGCGCGGCGGCCTGGAGCGCGCCGGCGAGGCGGCCGCGATGGAGCAGGGTGCCGCTCCGGCCGCGCGTCCGACGATGCGCAAGCGCATGAAGCACAAGCGCATGAAGCATCATCGCCGGATGCGCCACCACATGTGAGTGGCGAACACCGGGACGCGCCGCAGGCGTCGTCCGGGTGGCTCGGCCTGTCGCACCCGCGGCAGGCCTTTTTTATGCCCGGTCGCAGGCGAAGTGCCGGTCGTGCGGGCCTGAAGCATAGTGCAGTCCGGTCGACGCGTGGCGTCCGACTGTTGCCGGCCGGCGCGGCGCGGTCCAGAGTTGTGCGAAAGCCGCGACGCCCGAACATGTTCGCAAACGAACATCGTCCGGCAATCAGTACAGCGGTGCGACGGCCTCACGAAGGCGAGGGAGTATCGATGTCACGACCGCTCGACCGGAGATCCGACGACAGGATCGAGGCGACCGGTGTCGAGGGGCGGCGCAGCGCGATCGTCGCCTCGGTCCGCCAGCGCGGCTTCGTGACGATCGAGGCCCTGGCGGCGCAGTTCGGCGTCACCGTCCAGACGATCCGGCGCGACCTCAACGAGCTGAGCGCCGAGGGGCGGCTGGAGCGCTACCGCGGCGGCGGCGGCCTGCCCTCCAGCGTCGAGAACATCGATTACGCCGACCGGCGGGTGACCCTGCTGCCGGAGAAGAGCCGGATCGGCCGCCTCGCGGCGAGCCGTATCCCGTCGCACTGCTCGGTCTTCATCAACATCGGCACGACACCGGAGGCCGTCGCGCGCGAGCTGACCCGACACGACGATCTCAGCATCATCACCAACAACCTCAACGTGGCGATCTCGCTCGCCGAGACGACCGAGTTCCGCATCGTCGTGGCGGGCGGCACCGTGCGGAACCGCGACGGCGCGGTGCTGGGTCAGCTCACCTGCGACACGCTCAGCCAGTTCCGGGTCGACGTGGCGGTGATCGGCATCAGCGGCATCGACGGCGACGGGGCGCTCCTCGACTACGATTACGAGGAGGTGCGGGCGACCCAGACCATCCTGGCCCATGCCCGGAAAACCTTCCTGGTGGCCGACCACACCAAGTTCACGCGGCGGCCCATGGTCCAGGTCGGGCGCCTGGAGCAGGTCGACACCTTCTTCACCGACCGGGCGCCACCGGCCGAGATCGTCGCGCTCATGGAGCGTCTGGGCGTCAACCTGGCGGTCGCCGACAGCGCGGACGAACCGTAACGAACATCGATTTTTCGCTTGCGAAAGCCGACCGCCGCGTCAATATAGTGCCGAAACGCCACCAAGGCGGCCCAGGAGGAACCATGGCGGCTGCACCGCGACAGCGCGAGCCGTCCGACGCCTACGATCTCCTGATCATCGGCGGCGGCATCAACGGCACGGGCATCGCCCGGGACGCGGCCGGCCGGGGTCTGTCGGTCCTGCTGGCCGAGCGCGGTGACCTTGCCGGCTTCACCTCCTCGTCGTCGACGAAGCTGATCCACGGCGGCCTGCGCTACCTTGAATACTACGAGTTCCGCCTCGTGCGTGAGGCGCTCGCCGAGCGCGAGCGGCTGCTGCGGCTCGCCCCGCACGTGATCTGGCCCCTGCGCTTCGTCCTGCCTCACGACGAGGGCCTGCGCCCGGCCTGGATGCTGCGGCTCGGCCTGTTCCTCTACGATCACCTCGCGCGGCTGCGCACGCTCCCAGGCTCGCACGGGGTCGACCTGCGCAGCTCCGCCTACGGGGCGCCGCTGCAGCGGCGCCTGACGCGCGGCTTCGTCTATTCCGACTGCTGGGTCGAGGACAGCCGCCTCGTGGTGCTCAACGCCATGGACGCCCGCGAGCGCAGCGCCACGGTGATGACCCGCACCGGCGTCGTCTCGGCCCGGCGCGAGGGTGACGGCTGGGTCGCGACGCTGCGCGACGAGCGCGGCGGCACCGAGCGGACGATCCGCGCGAAGGCCGTCGTCAACGCCGCCGGCCCGTGGGTCAGCGAGACGCTCGGCGGCACGCTCGGCATCAACAGCCGCGCGGCGGTGCGGCTGATCAAGGGCAGCCACATCGTGGTCAAGCGCCTGTTCGCGGGCGATCAGGCCTACATCCTGCAGCAGCCCGACAAGCGCATCATCTTCGCGATCCCCTACGAGCGCGACTTCACGCTGATCGGCACCACCGACGTGCCCTATGACGGCGAGCCCGGCCCGGTCTCGATCTCCGAGAGCGAGACCGACTACCTCTGCGGCTGCATCAACCGCTCCTTCGACACGACGATCACCCCGGCCGACGTGGTCTGGAGCTACTCGGGCGTGCGCCCGCTCTACGACGACGCGGCCGAGAACGCCTCGGCCGTGACCCGCGACTACGTCCTCGACGTGGAGGACCAGGGCGGGGCGGCTGCGGTGCTGTCGGTCTTCGGCGGCAAGATCACGACCTACCGGCGGCTCGCCGAGCACGCGCTGGAGAAACTGAAGCCGTACTTCCCGCACCTCGGGAAGTCCTGGACCGGCGACGCGGTCCTGCCGGGCGGCGCCATGAAGGACGCCGACTTCGACCAGTTCCTCGCCAAGCTGCGGGCCGAGACGCCGTTCCTGCCGGAGGAGACCGCCCGCCGCCTCGCCCGCGCCTACGGCACCCGGGCCCGGGACATCGTCGGTACGGCGCAGTCCCTGGCGGATCTCGGCGAGGCCTTCGACGGCGGCCTCACGGCGGCCGAGGTCGACTACCTGCGGACCGAGGAGTGGGCGGTCACCGCCGACGACATCCTGTGGCGGCGCTCCAAGCTCGGCCTGCGCACCGGCGCGGAGAGCGCCGCGCGCCTCGCCGCCTACCTCGACCGCAGGGCCGAGGCCGCCTGACGCTTTCGAACCCGATCCGGCGACAGACCGGTCGGGCCATCTAGGGGAGGGAACGATGAGCCGTTACGTCGGGGCCATCGACCAGGGCACAACCAGCAGCCGCTTCATCGTGTTCGACCGGGAGGGCAGCGTGATCGCGCTCGCCCAGGCCGAGCACGCGCAGATCTACCCGGCTCCCGGCCACGTCGAGCACGACGCCACGGAGATCTGGACGAAGACCCAGAGCGTGATGCGCGAGGCCCTGGAGAAGGGCGGGCTCCAGCCCTCCGACCTCGCGGCGGTCGGCATCACCAACCAGCGCGAGACCACGCTGATCTGGGACCGGACGACCGGCAAGCCCCTGCACAACGCCCTGGTCTGGCAGGACACCCGCAACGACCGGCTGGTGGGCGAGTTCGCCCGCGACGGCGGCCGCGACCGGTTCCGCGATCTCACCGGCCTGCCGCTGGCGAGCTACTTCTCCGGCCTCAAGCTGCGCTGGCTGCTCGACCACGTCGAGGGCGCCCGGCAGAAGGCCGAGGCCGGGGACGTGCTGTTCGGCAACATCGACACGTGGCTCGTCTGGAACCTGACCGGCGGCACCGAGGGCGGCCTCCACGTCACCGACGTGACCAACGCCAGCCGCACGCAGCTCATGTCGCTGAAGACCCTCGACTGGGACGAGGGCATGCTGTCGACCTTCGGCATCCCGCGGGCGATGCTGCCGAAGATCGTCTCGTCGAGCGAGGTCTACGGCGAGACCAAGGCTCCGTTCGCGGGCGTGCCGATCGCCGGCATCCTGGGCGACCAGCAGGCGGCCCTGTTCGGCCAGACCTGCTTCGCGCCGGGCGAGGCCAAGAACACCTACGGCACCGGCTGCTTCGCGCTGATGAACACCGGCGAGGAGCCGGTCCCGTCGAAGGCCGGCCTCGTCACCACGCTGGCCTACCGCCTCGACGGCCAGAAGCCGGCCTACGCGCTGGAGGGCTCGATCGCCATCACGGGCGCCCTGGTGCAGTGGCTGCGCGACAACCTGCACATGATCAAGGATTCCGCCGAGGTCGAGACGCTCGCCACGACGGTCGAGGACAACGGCGGCGTCTACTTCGTGCCGGCCTTCTCGGGCCTCTACGCGCCGCACTGGAACGAGGGCGCCCGCGGCCTGATCATCGGCCTGACCCGCTACGTCAACCGCGGCCACATCGCCCGCTCGGTGCTGGAGGCGACCGCCTTCCAGACCCGCGAGGTGCTGCAGGCCATGGCCAAGGATTCGGGCATCCCCGTCAAGGAGTTGCGGGCCGACGGCGGCATGGTCGCCAACAACACCCTGATGCAGTTCCAGTCCGACCTGCTCGACGTGCCGGTGGTGCGCCCGAAGGTGGCCGAGACCACGGCGCTCGGCGCCGCCTACGCGGCGGGTCTCGCGGTCGGCTACTGGAAGGGCCTCGACGACCTCAAGCGCAACTGGGGCGTCGACAAGCGCTGGACGCCGAAGATGGATGCCGGCCAGCGCGAGAAGATCGCCGCCGCCTGGAGCCGGGCGGTGCAGCGCTCCTTCGACTGGAAGACCGACGAGGATTGAGACGGGCTCGGGGCGCACACGCCCCGCGCAGTCCCACTCGCGCCCGCATCCGGAGCCGCTGCGCGGCGGCCTCGAAGAAGCGCTCCAGATCGCCGCGGGATCCCCGGAGGCCTTCGAAGAGGCCTCCGGGGCGCTCCGATACCGCAGGAGAGGGCGCCGCCCCGGATCTGCGTAACCATTCGGTGACCGCCACCGGCGTTCACGCGCTCGCCAAAGCTTTGAACTTTCACAAAAAGCAGCGAACGGGGGAGACGAGACGATGACATCACCCTTCCTGGGCGAATTCCTGGGCACGATGACCCTGATCGTGCTCGGCGACGGCGTCGTGGCCGGCGCCCTGCTCAAGCATTCCAAGGGCGAGAATGCCGGCTGGATCGCCATCACGGCGGGCTGGGCCTTCGCGGTCCTCGCGGGCGTCTTCGTGGCCAACGCCACCGGCAGCGCCGACGCCCACATCAACCCGGCCGTCACCGTGGCGGGCGCGGTCAGCTCCGGCGATTTCAGCAAGATCCCCGTCTACATCCCGGCCCAGATGCTCGGCGCCTTCGTGGGCGCCGTGCTGGTCTGGCTCCACTACCTGCCGCACTGGGGCGCGACCCAGGATCCCGGCCTCAAGCTCGCCTGCTTCTGCACCGGCCCGGCGATCCGCGACGCGAAGGCCAACTGGATCTCCGAGATCATCGCGACCTTCTTCCTGATCCTGACGATCTCCGCCCTCGTGACCACCACCCTGGGCTCGGCCGGCGCGATCCCGCGGGCCGTCGCGCCCTACATGGTCGGCATGCTGGTCTGGGGCATCGGCCTGTCGCTCGGCGGCACCACCGGCTACGCCATCAATCCGGCCCGCGACCTCGGGCCGCGCGTCGCCCACGCGGTGCTGCCGATCGCCGGCAAGGGCAGCTCCGACTGGGGCTACGCGCTGATCCCGGTGGCCGCGCCCCTGGTCGGGGCGGTGCTGGCCGGGCTCTTCGTCCGGGCGCTGGGGATCTGACGGAACGGCCGCACCCTCAACCACCGCGGGGCGGCCCGGCGTCGCGGCGGTTTGCGGCGCGCGGCCTTGGGCCTTAAGTCAGGGCGATCCCGACCGCGCCCCTGGGGCGCTTGCCCGCGGTGTGCCCCCGACCCATGGCCGTCGTCCTCGACACCCTGAAGAACGATCCGCGGCCGGTCCGCCTGCGCCACCCGGAGAAGGCGCACCGGCCCGACCAGCCCGTCCAGGCCAAGAAGCCGGACTGGATCCGCGTGAAGGCGCCGGGTTCGAGGGCCTGGTCCGAGACGCAGAAGATCGTGCGCGAGCACGGTCTGGTCACGGTCTGCGAGGAGGCGGGCTGCCCGAATATCGGCGAGTGCTGGGAGAAGCGGCACGCCACCTTCATGATCATGGGCGACACCTGCACGCGGGCCTGCGCCTTCTGCAACGTGCGCACCGGCCTGCCCGACGCCCTCGACCTGGGCGAGCCGGACAAGATCGCCGATTCGGTGGCCAAGCTCGGCCTGCACCACGTGGTCATCACCTCGGTGGACCGGGACGACCTGAGGGACGGCGGCGCCGAGCACTTCGCCCGGACCATCGCGGCCATCCGGCTCGCGAGCCCCGGCACGACCGTCGAGATCCTGACGCCCGACTTCCTGCGCAAGGACGGGGCGCTGGAGGTCGTGGTCGCCGCCAAGCCCGACGTGTTCAATCACAATCTGGAGACGGTGCCGGCCAAGTACCTCACGGTGCGGCCGGGTGCCCGCTACTTCCACTCGGTGCGCCTGCTGCAGCGGGTGAAGGAGCTCGACCCGACGATCTTCACCAAGTCCGGCATCATGGTCGGGCTCGGCGAGGAGCGGAACGAGGTGCTCCAGCTCATGGACGACCTGCGCTCGGCCGACGTCGACTTCCTCACCGTCGGCCAGTACCTGCAGCCGTCGAAGAAGCACCACGAGGTCGTGCGCTTCGTCCCCCCCGACGAGTTCAAGGCCTACGAGACCACCGCCTACGCCAAGGGTTTCCTGCTGGTGTCGGCCACGCCGCTCACGCGCTCGTCGCACCATGCCGGCGAGGATTTCGCGCGTTTGCAGGCGGCGCGTCTGGCCAGACTGTCGCCCGCGCTCTCGGCCTGAGGATATCCGAAGACCATGCCGTCCTTCCGGGTCACCCGCGCGGTGAAGCACACGCCGCAGCAGATGTACGACCTCGTCGCCGACGTGGAGCGCTACCCCGAATTCCTGCCGCTCTGCGAATCCCTGCGGGTGATCCGCCGGCAGGACATGCCCGAGGGCGGGCAGGTACTGATCGCCGAGATGGGCGTCGGCTACAAGGCGATCCGCGAGCGCTTCACCACCCGGGTCACCCTCGATCCGGCGAGTCTCAAGATCGTCGCCGAGTACATCGACGGCCCGTTCCGGCACTTGGAGAACCGCTGGCTGTTCAAGGACGGCCCCGACGGCGGCTGCAACGTCGACTTCTTCATCACCTACGAGTTCAAGAGCCGCACCCTGGGGCTCCTCATGGGCACGATGTTCGACCGCGCCTTCCGCAAGTTCACCGACGCCTTCGAGGGGCGGGCGAACCGGATGTACGGGGCGCGGGCTTAGCCGCCGTCCTCGCGCGCGCCGTGAAGCGACCCAGGTTAATGGGACGCCTCCGAATGTGGCGTTGCCCTGGATTGCTTCGCTGCGCTCGCAAAGACGGTGCGCAGGGATGGCGTCAGGCCTGCAGCGACACGCGCACGTGCTCGGGCCGCACATCCATCCCGATCATCCGCGCCGGCAGGACCTGAAACCGCGGCAGGGCGTCGATGAGGCGCAGGGCGAAAGGCGCCCGGAACGGCACGTCGGCCGCCAGCGACGCGGCGATCACGCGGGACTGAATGGGGGAGGGCGCGGAAGCGCTCGGTGAAGCCCGGCTCGTCCATCGGCTGGAGGGGTGGATGGTGTCGCCGCGGAAGTCGCGCAGGAAGTCCGCGTGCGTCTCCAGAACGGTGACGTCGAGGCTCGCGCGGACGAAGAGCTGGCCGGCCATCGTCCCGGCGGGGCCCCCGCCGACGATGCAGAGGCGGGTCGTCACCGTACCCGTGGGCCGTCCTTCCCGTGCCGCGATCAGTCGCCGAGGGCGTCCTCCAACAGACCGAGCGCGTCGGCCACGGCGGCGCGGCGGATGCCCGCGCGCCCGAGATCGCCGTAGCGCCGCTCCAGGTGGCGCGTCTCGCCATCTCGCCGACTGAGGCCGAAATGCACCAGCCCCACCGGCTTCTCGGCGCTCCCGCCCCCCGGGCCGGCGATGCCGGTGATCGCGACAGCGACGGAGGCCCGCGACGCGGCCAGCGCCCCGGCGGCCATCGCCCGCGCCACGGGCTCGCTGACCGCGCCGTGCCGGCGGATCAGGTCGATGGGCACACCGATCGCCTCGGCTTTCGCGTCGTTCGAGTAGGTGACGAAGCCGCGCTCCAGGACGGCCGACGAGCCCGGCACCGCGGTGAGCAGCCCGGCCACGAGGCCGCCCGTGCAGGATTCGGCGGTGGCGACGGTGCGCCCGTCCGCCCCGTAGGCGGTCACCAGCGCCTCGGCCCGGGCGAGAAGCTCTGCGTCGTCGACCATCGCGAACGGGCTCCCCTCGGGCGTCGCCGCCCTATCTCCTGTTGTGACCCATGGCCGAGCCCGGCTCAAGGACCGGCGGCCGCCGACTGGAGACAGCCCTTCCATGATCTTCCCCGCGACCACGGCCTTCTACGCCGGGCTGCTCGCCCTCGTGTATCTCGGCCTCTCGGGATGGGTGATCGGGGCCCGCGTCTCCGGGAACGTGCTGCTCGGCGACGGCGGCGACGACACGGTCCTCAGGCGCGTGCGCTCGCACGCCAATTTCGCGGAATACGTGCCGCTGGCTCTGATCGTCATCGGCCTGCTGGAGGCGAGCGGCGGCAGCCACGGACTCGTCCGGGCGCTGCTGGTCGCCCTGCTGGTCGCCCGGATCCTGCACCCGATCGGGATGTTCGCGCCCCCGAACTCGCCGCGCCAATTCGCCTGCCGGGGCGGCGGCATCCTGCTGACGATGGCGGTCCTGGGCGTCGCGGCGATCGCGCTGCTGGTGCGGGTGGCCTGACACCGAGCGCGACGCGCCCGGTCCTGGCCGCCCAGCCCTGGCCGCTCAGCCCTGCCGCATCGCCGTCTCGGCCTGCGCGTCGAGGGCGGGGCCGTCCTCCTCGGGCAGCCGGACCGTCGCGGCCGCCTGGGCGGCGAGCCCCTCCGCACGGCCGACGAAGCCGAGCTTCTCGGTGGTCGTCGCCTTGATGGAGACCGCCGAGAGCGGGACGCCCGCGATGGCGGCGATGCGCGCGCGGATCTCCTCGCGGTGCTTGCCGATGCGGGGGGCCTCGGCGAGCACGGTGATGTCGAGGTGGTCGATGCGGCCGCCGCGGGCACGGACGAGGTCGCAGGCATGGGCCAGGAACTGGTCCGAGGAAGCCCCGCGCCAGCGCTCGTCGGAGGGCGGGAAGTGGGTGCCGATATCGCCGTCCGCGATGGCCCCGAGCAGGGCGTCGGTCAGGGCGTGCAGCGCGACGTCGCCGTCCGAGTGGGCGAGCACGCCGCGGTCGGCGGGGATCTTCACCCCGCCCAGCCAGACATGGTCGCCGGTGGTGAAGGCGTGCACGTCGAAGCCGGTGCCGAGGCGGGTCACGTAGGTGGTCATGGCGCGGGCTCCCGGCGCTGGCAATGCGGTGGTCTCGGTCGCGAAGGCGCGGTCCGCCTCGATCAGGTCGGCGGGCTGGGTGATCTTGCGGTTTGCGACGTCGCCCGCGAACACCACCACCGGCAGGCCGGCCCATTCGGCGAGGGCGCCGTCGTCGGTGAAACCGTCGAGGCCCTGCGCGGCGGCGTCCCGGTGGGCACCGAGCAGCGGGCCGAACACGAAGGCCTGGGGTGTCTGGACCGCGCGCAGGTGCTCCCGCGGCGGGGTCTCGTGCACCCGGCCGATGCCGGGCGCGATGTCGACGACGCGCTTGACCGTGTCGGTGACCGGCACGCCCGGAACGGCCGCCCCGTGGTCGCGGCCGGCCGCGATCGCCCGGGCGATCAAAGCGGAATCCACGTAGGGGCGGGCGGCATCGTGGACGAGCACGATCTCGGGCGCGTCGCCGGCGGCCAGGGCCTCGAGACCGGCGCGCACGGAGAGCTGGCGCGTCGCGCCGCCCTCGACCGGCGGCGTGACCTTGGCGCGGATCGCGGGCGCGAGCTCCTCCAGGCAGTCGCGGAAGAACTCCGCCGCGTCGGCGGCGATCACAGGCTGGATCCGCGCGATCGCGTCGTCCGCCGCGAGCGCCGCCAGGGTGCGGGTGAGGACCGCCTGGCCGCCGACGCGGCGGTACTGCTTGGGGGTGCCGCCGCCGATGCGGATGCCGCGTCCGGCCGCCACCACCACCGCGGCGACGCCGGCTCCCGCGCTGGCGGGTCCGGTGGCTGGCGTGCCGGTGGCGGGCATGGGCAACGAGCTCGTGACGTCCTGAGGGGCGGAATGGCGGCCAGCGCGCGGGCCAGGCGTGCCGCCGTGACCCTGCCGCGGAGGGTGCCCGTCGTTTAAGCGGGGGAGGGCCCGAAATCAACGCGCGGTCCCGCTTGCCAGCGGACCGGCTTTGCCTCATTGTTGTGCAGAATGACGACTGACCAATATTTGAGCGCGCTGCGCCGTGCGGGAGCGACCGCGGAGGGGGCAAACGGGACCGATCCCGCCCCGCTCTGCCTGCTCGCGCCGCTCTCGGGCGTCACCGACCTGCACATGCGCCGCATCGCCCGCCGCTGCGGCGCCGACGCGGTCGTCTCCGAGATGGTGGCGGCCCGGGAACTCGCGCGCGGGTCCGGCGAGGCCGCGATGCGCGCCGAGGGCTCCGGGGTCGACCTGCACGTGGTCCAGCTCGCGGGCTGCGAGGCGGGCCCGATGGCGGAGGCCGCCCGGATCGCGGAGGCCGGGGGCGCCGACGTGGTCGACGTGAACATGGGCTGCCCGGCCAAGATCGTGACGGGGATCGCCTCGGGCTCGGCCCTGATGCGCGACCTCGACCACGCCGAGCGCCTGCTCGCCGCGGTCCGGGGCGCGGTGTCGGTCCCGGTGACGGTGAAGATGCGCCTCGGCTGGGACGACGCGAGCCGCAACGCCGCGGATCTCGCCGCCCGGGCCGAGCGGCTGGGCCTGAACGCCGTGACGGTCCACGGGCGCACCCGGCAGCAATTCTACAAGGGCAGCGCCGACTGGTCGGCGATCCGGGCCGTCGTCGCGGCGGTGTCGATCCCGGTGATTGCCAACGGCGACGTGACCGACCTCGCCAGCGCCAGCGCCTGCCTGGACGCCTCCGGCGCCGCGGGCGTCATGATCGGCCGTGCGGCGACCGGCCGCCCCTGGCTGGTCGGCCAAGTCGCCGCGGCGCTCGCGGGCCGGCCGGCCGCGGAGCCGTCCCGGGCCGCGCAGGCCGCCCTGGCCGCGGAACACTACGCGGGGCTGCTGTCGCTCTACGGCCGCGACATGGGCGTGCGCCACGCCCGCAAGCACCTCGCCGCCTACGCCGAGACCGGCGGCGCGCTGGGTCCCGCGGAACGCGCGACCCTCCTCACCACCACCGACCCGGAGATCGCGCTCAACCTGCTGGCCCGGGCCTTCGCGGGCGCGACGAACCCCGTGCAGGAGGCCGCGTGAGCGACGAGCCCCTCCCGCGCGAACCCGGCACCCGGCGCGACACGGCCGCCGAGGCCGTCCTGAACGCGCTGCCGCTGCCGGTCCTGACCATCGGCGCCGACGAGCAGATCCTCCACTGCAACCACGCCGCGGAGGCGTTCTTCGACTACTCGGCGCGGCTGATGCAGCGCCGGCGCCTGCGCGACATCATCCCGTTCGCCTCGCCGATCATCGCGCTCGTGGCCGAGGTCCGACGGCGCCGCGCGAGCGTCAGCGAGTACCGGGTCGAGCTGACCCAGCCGCGCCTCGGCCTGGAGCGCAGCGTCGACGTGTTCGCGACGCCGCTCGGCGACGACGGCGAGGCCGTGGTGATGATGCTCCAGGAGCGCACCATCGCCGACAAGATGAACCGCCAGCTCACCCATCGCGGCGCGGCGCGCTCGATGGTGGCGCTCGGCGCGATGCTGGCCCACGAGATCAAGAACCCGCTCGCCGGCATCCGCGGCGCGGCGCAGCTCCTCGAGAGCACCGGCGCCGAGGAGGACCGGCTGCTCACCCGCCTGATCTGCGACGAGTCGGACCGGATCGTCCGCATCGTCGAGCGCATGGAGCTGTTCGGCGACGAGCGCCCCTCGGATCGCGGCGCCGTCAACGTCCACGGGGTGCTCGACCAGGTGAAGCGCTCGGCGCAGTCGGGCTTCGCGCGGCACATCCGGTTCATCGAGACCTACGACCCGTCGCTGCCGCCGGTGCTCGGCAACCGCGACCAGCTGATCCAGGTGATCCTGAACCTCGTGAAGAACGCCGCCGAGGCGATCGGCCCGGACGCGGTCGAGGGCGAGATCACCCTGTCGACCGCCTTCCGCACCGGCCTGCGCCTTCAGGTTCCGGGCTCCCGCGAGCGGGTCAGCCTGCCGATCGAGGTGGCGGTGCGCGACAACGGCCCGGGCATCTCGGCCGACCTCCTGCCCGATCTGTTCGACCCGTTCGTCACCACCAAGGCGCAGGGCTCCGGCCTGGGTCTTGCTTTGGTGGCCAAGATCGTCGGCGATCACGGCGGGATCGTCGAGTGCGATCCCGCCCCGCGCCGCACGGCGTTCCGCATCCTTCTGCCGATGTCGAGTGCCCGGGACGGGCGCGAATCGGCGGTCGATCCGTGATGTCGATCCCCGAATCCGGCCCCCCGTCGGAGGTCTGAGTAGAGAGTCATGCCGAACGGCCACATCATCGTCGCCGACGACGACGCCGCCATCCGCACCGTGCTGAACCAAGCGCTGTCCCGGGCGGGCTACGAGGTCCGATCGACGGGCAACTGCGCCACCCTCTGGCGCTGGGTCGCGCAGGGGGAGGGCGACCTCGTCATCACCGACGTGGTCATGCCCGACGAGAACGTGTTCGACCTGCTGCCGCGCATCAAGCGGGTGCGGCCGGAGCTGCCGATCATCGTGATGAGCGCGCAGAACACCTTCATGACGGCGATCCGCGCCTCGGAGCGGGGCGCCTACGAGTACCTGCCGAAGCCCTTCGACCTGAAGGAGCTGATCGCCATCGTGGGCCGGGCGCTCTCGCGCCCCCGCGGCGCGGCGCCGGCCGGGGCGCCCCCCGAGAACGAGGACATCCCGCTGGTCGGCCGCTCGCCGGCCATGCAGGAGATCTATCGGGCGCTCGCCCGGCTGATGCCGACCGACCTCACCGTGATGATCACCGGCGAGTCGGGCACCGGCAAGGAGCTGGTCGCCCGCGCGCTGCACGATTACGGCCGCCGCCGCACCGGCCCGTTCGTGCCGGTTAACATGGCGGCGATCCCGCGCGACCTGATCGAGTCCGAGTTGTTCGGCCACGAGAAGGGCGCGTTCACGGGGGCGCTCCAGCGCTCCGCCGGCCGGTTCGAGCAGGCCGAGGGCGGCACGCTGTTCCTCGACGAGATCGGCGACATGCCCATGGAGGCGCAGACCCGGCTGCTGCGCGTGCTCCAGCAGGGCGAGTACACGACGGTGGGCGGGCGCGTCCCGATCCGCACCAACGTCCGGATCATCGCGGCCACCAACAAGGACCTGCGGGTCTCGATCCAGCAGGGCATCTTCCGCGAGGACCTGTTCTTCCGCCTCAACGTCGTGCCGCTGCGGCTGCCGGCCCTGCGCGAGCGCTCCGAGGACGTGCCGGACCTCGTCCGCCACTTCTTCGTGCTGGTCGAGCGCGAGGGCCTGACCCGGAAGACCCTGGACGGCGACGCCATGGAGCGGCTGAAGCGCTACCGCTGGCCCGGCAACGTCCGCGAGCTCGAGAACCTCGTCCGGCGGCTCGCCGCCCTCTACCCGCAGGAGACGATCACCGGCCCGGTGATCGAGGCCGAGCTCGACACGCTGCCGCTGGCGACACCCGCGGCGCCGGCCGCCAACGGCGCCGCCCGCAAGGCCAACGGCGAGTCGGAGACCCTGTCCAGCGCGGTGGAGCGCCACCTCTCGGATTACTTCTCCGGCTATCGCGACACGCTGCCGCCCCCCGGGCTGTATCACCGGATCCTGCGGGAGATCGAAGGCCCGCTGATCGGCGCCGCGCTCGCCGCCACCCGCGGCAACCAGATCCGGGCCGCGGAGCTGCTCGGCGTCAACCGCAACACCCTGCGCAAGAAGGTCCGCGACCTCGACCTGCAGGTCTTCCGGACGGCGCGGTAGGGCGATCCGGCCAAGATCCCTCATCACGAGGCGCCCGACGCGCCTCGCGATGAGGTCCGAAACGGGATAAGCGCGCTCCGGCCCGCTCTCAGCGGCCCGGCAGGATCGGGTCGCCGCGCATCAGCGCGTGCAGCCGCTCCGTGTCGAACCCGTTGGGGATGCTGGGCACGGCCGGCTTCGGCGCCGGTGCGGCCTTCGCCGGAAGCGGGATCGACCCCGTCGCCGACGGCTCGGCCTGGGCGGCACGGACCACCGGCGCCGGCGCCAGATGGGCGAGCCGGTCGGCGCTGACGAGGGCGACGGTCGCCGTCGAGACGAGGACGAGGACGGCGCCGAGGAGGGAACGCAGGATACGCAAGCGACGACCCGGGACGCGACTTGAGACGGCAACAGATTTACGGCGCGGCCGTTAACGAAGCCCCACTCCAAGTCTTCGGGAGGCGATATTGACCAACGTCCAGGCCACCGCGAGCGACAGCCCGTTCATCCAGGGCCGCAACGCGCGCCTCTACGGGAAGCCCGTGAGCGAATGCCCCTATCCGGAGGGCTCCCAGGAGCGCGCCGCGTGGATGGAGGCCTACGAGGAGGCCGCGGTCTCGGATCCGCCCGAGAAGCCGTGACGGCGGAAAACGCGGCGGCCCGGCACTGCGAGCCCGCGCGTCCGGCTTGACCTCGCCGGGCGCGGCGCGCTTCGTGCGGTGCACCGCAACGCGATCTCCGAGCCTCGATGTCCCTGAAGCCCTCGCCCGACGCCACGCAGACCTTCGCGCCCGCGACGCGCCTCGTCCACGCGGGCCGCGACCCGGGCGAGCAGCACGGCTTCGTGAACACGCCGATCTACCGCGGCTCCACGGTCCTCTACCCGACCTACGACGCGATCAAGAACCGGCGCGGGCGCTACAATTACGGCACCTCGGCGACGCCCACCATGGACGCGCTGACGGGGGCCTGGACGGAACTCGCCGGCGCCGCCGGCACCGTCGTGACGCCCTCGGGCCTCGCGGCGCTCACCGTCGCGCTGATGGCCGCGGTGTCGGCGGGCGACCACCTCCTCGTCACCGATTCCGCCTACCGGCCGACCCGCCAGTTCTGCGACGGCGTGCTGGCGCGCTACGGCGTCGACGTGACCTACTACGACCCGGTCATCGGGGCCGGCATCGCGGCGCTGATGCGCCCGAACACCCGGGCCGTGCTGGTCGAGGCGCCCGGATCTCAGAGCTTCGAGATGCAGGACATCCCGGCCATCGCCGAGGTGGCGCACGCCCACGATGCCTGCGTGATCATGGACAACACCTGGGCGACGCCGCTGCTGTTCCCGCCGCACGCGCGCGGCGTCGACATCGCGGTCGAGGCCGGCACCAAGTACCTGAGCGGCGGCTCGGACCTGCTGATCGGCCTGACCTCCGCGAATGCCCGGTACTACCCGGCCGTGCGCCGCACCTTCGACCATTTCGCCATGTGCGCCGGCGCGGAGGACATCTTCCTGGCGCTGCGCGGCCTGCGCACTATGAACCTGCGGCTGCGCGAGCACGGCCGCGCCGGGCTGGAGATGGCCCAGTGGTTCCAGGCGCGGCCCGAGGTACTGCGGGTGCTCCATCCCGGCCTGCCGGAGGATCCGGGCCACGCGATCTGGAAGCGCGACTTCGCGGGCGCCTCCGGTCTGTTCGGGGTGATCCTCAAGCCGGTGCCCGAGGCGGCGGTGGCGGCCATGCTCGACGGGCTGCAGCTCTTCGGGATGGGCTTCTCCTGGGGCGGCTTCGAGAGCCTCGTGATCCCGTTCGACTGTGCCGGCTACCGGACCGCGACCCGGTGGGCCCCCGGCGGACCGGCGCTCCGCTTCCACATCGGCCTCGAGGACACCGCCGACCTCAAGGCCGACCTCGACGCCGGCTTCGCGCGCCTCCGGGCGGCGTCGTAGGGCGGTCCCGTCCCCGACAGGCGGGGACCGGCGAACCTCAGGGCCGGGACGCGCGGCGGGAGCAGCGCCACATCCGCGCATCGTGATGTGCGCGCGCGCCGTCGCGACCGGTGACGGCACCGCCGTATTTGACCTCGCGCCGCGTTCCTGATTGACCGGCCCGGCATGACCACGAGCCTCTCCGCCGGCGGCGCGCCGCGCCTTGCCCCCGTCGACCGGATCGGCCGCGGGCTCGACGCGCTGAGCCTCACCCATGCCAGGGCCGCCGCCGCCCTGCTGGCGCTGTGCCTGCTCCTGTTCCTGCCGGGCCAGATCTCGCTGCAGCCGATGGACCGGGACGAGCCCCGGTTCGCCCAGGCCTCGAAGCAGATGCTGGAGAGCGGCGACCTCGTGGATATCCGCTTCCAGGGCGAGGCGCGGCACAAGAAGCCGGTGGGGATCTACTGGGCGCAGGCCGCCGCCGTGGCGGCCGGCGAGGCGCTGGGCGTGCCCGGCGCCCGCACCCAGATCGCCCTGTACCGCATCCCGTCGCTGATCGGCGCCGTCGCCTCGGTCCTGCTCGCCTACTGGGGGGCGCTCGCCTTCCTGCCCCGGCGGTCGGCGCTGCTCGCCGCTGCCCTCTACGGCGCCTGCCTGATGCTCTCGGCCGAGGCCCACCTCGCCAAGACGGACGCGCTGCTCGCCGCCTGCGCCACCGCGAGCCTCGCCGCGCTCGCCCGTGCGTGGCTGGCGCCGCGGGACGGCAGGCCGGTCTCGCGGCCGACCTTCGCGGCGCTCTGGCTCGGCATGGCGGTCGGGATCCTGGTGAAGGGGCCGATGGTGCCGCTCTTCGTCGCGCTGCCGGCGCTCGGCCTGTCGCTCGTCGCGCGGTCCGGCCGCTGGCTGCTGCCCCTGCGGCCGGGGCCGGGCCTCGCCCTGACGCTCCTGCTGGTGGCGCCCTGGTTCGCGGCGATCGCCTGGAAGAGCGGCGGCGCGTTCTACGCCGAGGCGGTCGGGCACGACATGCTCGGCAAGGTCGGCGGGGTGGCCGAGCGGCACTGGGGACCGCCCGGAGCCTACGCGCTCGTGTTCTTCGCGACCTTCTGGCCCGGGGCGGCCTTCGCTGCCATGAGCCTGCACTTCGCGTGGCGGGCGCGGCGGGAGCCCGCCGTGATCTTCCTGATCGCCGCGGTGCTGCCGGCCTGGCTGATCTTCGAGGCGGTGCCGACCAAGCTGCCCCACTACGTGCTGCCGCTGATGCCCTGGCTCGCGATCCTGACCGTGCTGGCGCTGAACCGGGGTGCGCTGGACCCGCGCCTGCGGGGCGCCCGCCTGACGGCCCTGCTGCTGCCGGCGATCCCGGTCGCCCTGACCCTCGGCCTCTGCCTCGCCGGCTGGCGCCTCGACGCCCACACGATCCCGTGGCCGGCCCTCCCGCTGCTCGCCGCCGCCTGCGCGGTCGCATTCCTGGCCTGGCTCGCCTTCGCGCACGGGTCGGCCGAGCGCGCGCTCGTCCTCGGCGTGCTGGCCTCCGCCCTGCTCGGGCCCGCGGTGCTCGGCGTGGCGCAGCGCTCGCTGCCGGCCCTGAAGGTCTCGCCGCGGCTCGCGGCCCTGCGCGAGCGGATGCCCTGCCCGAACCCGCTCGTGGCGAGCCTCGGCTACCGCGAGCCGAGCCTCGTCTTCCTCGTCGGCACCGGCCTCGCCCTGCCGCCCGACGGGGCCGCCGCCCGATCTTTCCTCGAGGGCGGCGGCTGCCGCCTGCTCTTCGTGGAATCCCGGGACCGCGACGACTTCAACGCGGCCTGGCCGGTCGGTCGGGGTGCGCCCGCGCCCCTTGCGGAGGTCGAGGGCTTCAACCTCAACACCGGCCGCCGGGTCTTCGTGACGGCCTACGCGGTGGCCCCGTGAGCGGATCTCTCCATCTCAGCGTCGTCGTGCCGGTCAAGAACGAGGCCGGCAACATCGCGCCCCTGGTGGCCGAGATCGAGGCCGCCTGCGCGGGCCTCGCCTTCGAGCTGATCTACGTGGATGACGGCTCCACCGACGGCACGCCGGCGGCCCTGGCGGCGGCCCGGGCGGGGCGCCCCTGGCTGCGGGTGCTGCGCCACGCGCGGAGCGGCGGCCAGTCGGCGGCGGTGCGCAGCGGCGTCCTGGCGGCCCGCGGCGGGATCGTCGCGACCCTCGACGGCGACGGCCAGAACGATCCGGCCTTCATCCCCGCGCTGCTCGAGGCCCTTGAGGCGGCGGGACCGGGGGCCGGTCTCGCCCAGGGCCAGCGGCGCGGCCGCAAGGACGGCCGCTTCAAGATGCTCCAGTCCCGGATCGCCAACGGCGTGCGCGGCCGGATCCTCAACGATTCCACCCGCGACACCGGCTGCGGCCTGAAGGTCTTCCGCCGCGCCGTGTATCTCAGGCTGCCGTATTTCGACGCCCTGCACCGGTTCATGCCGGCCCTGGTCGCCCGCGAGGGCTTCTCCGTCGTCCACCGCGACGTGGTCGACCGGCCGCGGCTGACGGGGGTGTCCAATTACGGCCTGTTCGACCGCCTCTGGGTCGGGCTCCTCGACCTCGCCGGCGTCTGGTGGCTGATCCGGCGCAAGCGCGCGGACCCGCGGCCCGAGGAGATCGCCGGCCCGGCCGGCGCGCCGGCGGAGCCGCCGGCCGGCCAACCCGCGGACCAGGACGTCGGATGCTGATCCAGCTCGCCCACGATCTGCCGGCCTATTTCTACGACGTGTTCGTCACCCGGCTCGACTTCTGGCTGGTGTTCGGAATCGTCGCCCAGGTGGTGTTCGGATCGCGCTTCATCCTGCAGTGGATCGCGAGCGAGCGGGCCGGGCGGAGCGTGATGCCGCTGTCGTTCTGGTTCCTGTCGATCCTCGGCGGGATGATGACGCTGGTCTACGGGTTCGTGCGCCGCGAGCCGGTGATCATCATCGGCCAGAGCCTCTCCACCGGCATCTACCTGCGCAACCTCGCGCTGATCTTCCGCGAGCGGCGGAGGAAGCGGGGCGCCGCATGACACGGACGCCGCTGCCCGCCTTCTACGACGACCTCGACGCCACCTTCGCGGAACTCTGGCGGCTGCTGGCGGACGGGGCCGCCCATGGCCGTGGCGGCGTCCACCTGCCGACCCTGGCGACGCTCGGGGCCGATGGCGGGCCGCGGCTGCGCACCGTGGTCCTGCGCGCCGCCGACCCGGGAGAGGGAACGCTCCGGTTCCACTGCGACCGCCGCTCCGACAAGGCCGCCGAGATCCTGGCCGCCCCCGCCTGCGCCCTCGCCGCCTACGACGCGGCCGCGAAGATCCAGATCCGCGTCGAGGGCCGCGCCGCGCTGCACACCGACGACGCTCTGGCCGAGGCGGCCTGGACCGGGTCCCGGGCGATGAGCCGGGTCTGCTACGGGGCCGAGCCCGGCCCCGGCACGTCGCTTCCGGCGGGGGACGCCTACAGCCTGCCGGACGAGACCGCGGCCGCGACGCTCGGCCGGCCGCACTTCGCCGCCGTTCTGGTTCGGGCCGAGCGGCTGGATTTCCTCTATCTCGACCGCCGCGGACACCGCCGGGCCGCCTGGCATCGGCTGGCCGGCGGGTGGTCCGGTGGCTGGATCGCGCCGTAGCCGGAGCGCCGTCCGCGAGCCGGGCCGCCCGGGGTCGGCTCGCCGGTCCAGATGGCAGCCCTGCACCGCCCGGCCTGTCGCGATCGGGCCGTCCGGGCTAAAGCCCGCGGACCCGGCCGCCCATCCGGGTCGACCGGGAGGACTCCGTGGGCCTCGTCTACGCGCTCGCCGCCTATCTGAGCTGGGGCCTCGTGGTCCCGGTGCATTTCCGGATGCTCGGGGCCTACACGCCGTACCACATCCTGTCGGAGCGGATCGTCTGGTCGAGCGTGTTCGCCGGCGCGCTGGCGCTGATCCTGGCGGCCCGCCACCGCCTCAACCTTCCGCTGCCGCTCCGGAAGCGCCACGCGCTGCTGGTGCTCTCGGCGGCGATGATCGGCGTGAACTGGCTGCTCTACCTCTACGCCGTCAGCGGGGGTCACCTGCTCGACGCGAGCCTCGGCTACTACATCAATCCCCTGGTGAGCGTGGCCTTCGGCCGGGTGGTGCTGGGCGAGCGCCTGCGGCCGGCGCAGGCCGTCGCGATCGGCATCGCCGCGACGGGCGTCGCCGTCGCGGTGGTGTGGGCCGGGGAACTGCCTCTGATGTCGCTGTCGCTGGCGGTGAGCTTCGCCCTCTACGGGCTCGCCCGGAAGATCGTCGGCGTCGACGCGCTGGTCGGCTTCCTGGCCGAGACCCTGCTGCTGCTGCCGGCGGCGATCGTCTGGCTCGTCCTGTCGCCCGAGCCGTTCCTGCCGGCCGCGGCGGGGGACCGTGCCCTGCTGATGCTCACGGGGCTGACCACCGCGCTGCCGCTGATCTGGTTCGCCGCGGCGGCGGTGCGCCTGCGGCTCACGACCCTGGGCCTCCTGCAGTACGTGGCGCCGACCTGCCTGCTCGTTCTGAGCGTCCTCGTCTACGGCGAGCGCGTCGAGCCACATCGGGCGCTGATGCTCGCGCTGATCTGGGTGGCGCTCGCGCTCTACACGATCGACGCCCTGCGTTTTCGCCGGCCGCCGGCCCCCGCGGCCGCGCGGTCGGATCCGGACGCGATGCGTGTATAAGGAATACTGGTTCGAGCCGCCGCGGGGCGGGTGACGGGACAGCGTCGGGTCGATGAGCGAGACTGAGAGCGGCCCAGGATCCGTCACGGAGGCCGATTACCGCAACCTCGCCGAGACGCTGCCGCAGCTCGCCTGGATCGCCGAGGCCGACGGCACCATCGTCTGGTACAATCAGCGCTGGTACGACTACACGGGCACCTCCCTCGACGAGATGCGGGGCTGGGGCTGGCGCACGGTCCACCACCCGGACCACGTCGCGTCGGTGACCGAGCGCTACCGCGCCGCGATCACGCTGGGCCGGTCCTGGGAAGACACGTTCCCGCTGCGCGGCCGCGACGGGAGCTACCGCTGGTTCCTGTCGAAGGCGCTGCCCCACCGGGACGAATCCGGGCGGATCCTGCGCTGGTACGGGACCAACACCGACATCACCGTCCGCCGCGCGGTCGAGGAGCGCCTGCGCCATTCCGAGCAGCGCTTCCGGGCGCTGGTGGACGCCTCGGCGGCGGTGATCTGGAACACGGATGCGGCGGGCGAGCTGATGCCGCCGCAGGTCCGGTGGAGCACCTATACCGGCCAGACCGAGGAGGCCTACCAGGGCTGGGGCTGGCTGGACGCCGTCCATCCCGACGACCGGGGCCACGCGGCCGATGCCTGGGCGGCCTGCGTGGAGGCGCGCGCGACCTACGAGGTCGAGTACAGGCTGCGCCGGCACGACGGGGCCTGGCGCGCCATGGAGGTGCGCGGCGTGCCGGTCCTCGCCGAGGACGGCTCCCTGCGGGAATGGGTCGGCACCTGCGTCGACGTCACCGAGCGCAAGGAGGCCGAGGAGGCGGTGGAGCGCGCCCGGCAGGCCGCCGAGGCGGCCAACCGGGCCAAGAGCCAGTTCATCGCCAACATGAGCCACGAGCTGCGCACCCCGCTCTCGGCGGTGATCGGCTACTCCGAGATGCTCGGCGAGGAGCTCGAGGATATCGGCCAGGCCGCCCTCCTGCCGGACCTGCGCAAGATCGAGGCGGCCGCCCGCCACCTGCTGTCGCTGATCAACGACGTCCTCGACATCTCGAAGATCGAGGCCGGCCGCATGACCGCCTCGGCCGAGACCTTCACGGTGGCCGACCTGCTCCGGGACGTCACCGACTCCACCGGATCCCTGGTCGAGAAGAAGGGCAACCGCTTCGTCCTCGACGCCGGCGCGGCGGGCGAGGCCGGCCTGGGCTCCATGCACCAGGACCAGACCAAGATCCGCCAGTGCCTGCTGAACCTGATCGGCAACGCCGCGAAGTTCACCGAGCGGGGGACGATCACCCTGACGGTGCGGCGGCACCGCGAGGCTGGGGCCGACTGGCTGTCCTTCGCGGTCGCCGACACCGGCATCGGCCTGACCGAGGCCCAGATCGACCGCCTGTTCGAGCGCTTCGTCCAGGCCGACGATTCGACCACCCGGCAGTTCGGCGGCACGGGTCTCGGGCTCGCCATCACCCGCGCGTTCTGCCGGACGATGGGCGGCGATATCGGCGTCGCCAGCACCCCGGGCGCGGGCGCGACCTTCACGATCCGCCTGCCCGCGACCCTGCGCCCGGAGGACGCGCCGCCGACCGAGGCCGAGGCGCACACGCCGGTGGAGCCGCACGAGGAGCACGAGACGGTGCTGCTGGTCGACGACGACCCGGCCGCCCGCGAGCTGCTCCAGCGCTTCCTGGAGCGCGAGGGCTTCCACGTCCGCAGCGCCAACGACGGCCGCGCCGGCCTGACGCTCGCCCGGGCCCTGAAGCCGCGGGCGATCCTGCTCGACGTCGAGATGCCGCGCATGGACGGCTGGGCGGTCCTGCACGCGGTCCGCAACGACCCCGACCTCGCCGGGACGCCGGTGATCATGACCTCGGTGGTGGCCGAGCAGGGGCTCGGCCAGGCGCTCGGCGCCACCGACTACTTCGTCAAGCCGATCGACTGGGACCGGCTCAAGGGCCTGATGGAGCGCTACCGGCCCGCGGCGCCGAACGAGGCGCGGGTCCTCGTAGTCGACGACGACGCGGATGCCCGGGAGCGCCTGCGCCGCTCGCTCGGCCGCGAGGGCTGGACCGTCGACGAGGCGGAGAACGGCCGGATCGCCCTGGAGCGGGTCAGCCAGGCGCGGCCGAGCCTGATCCTGCTCGACCTGATGATGCCCGAGATGGACGGGTTCGGCTTCCTGCGGGCCCTCCGGTCGCGGCCCGACGGCGACGTGCCCGTGGTGGTGCTCACCGCCAAGGAGGTCACGGCCGCCGAGAAGGAGAGCCTGAACCGGCAGGCCGACCGGGTGATCGCCAAGGGCTCGATGAGCCTCGCGGAGATCGGCCGGCAACTGCGCGTCCTCTACGCGCGTTCGGCGACCGAGCCGGTGCCGGGGCAGCTCCAGGGCTTGCTGGATCGGCTCGCCGAGAAGGACGCGGGAGAACCACGATGAGCGCGGACGGGATCGATCCGGAGAAGGCGGTGGCCATCCGGCTGCGGGCGCGGCTCGCGGTGGTGGAGCGGGCGGCGTGGTTCGGCTTCGTCCACGCGATGAAGACCCGGCCGGTCGAGACCGAGGCCTACATCGCCGCGGAGCGGGCGCGCTGCACGGACGGGTTCGGCAGCGGCGCCTGGGCCAAGGACCTCACCGACGCCGAGCGGACGATGCTCGCCGAGGAGGTCGACAGCGGGCTGGCGCAGCTGCTGGAGGATGCCCGCGCCGAGCTGTGAGGCTCGGCCGGCGGCGCGGAGCTGGTCCGCGCGTCCCGATGGCAACGAAAGACGATCTCCCGCTTTGACGGCGTGACGTCGACGGGACGACGTCGCCGAGGCGCCCATGCTGTACGAACTCGCGACCCTCTCGTGCCCGCTGCTCGCGGTGGGTCAGGTCTCGGAGGGCGTCGAGGCCTGGCTGGACGATCCCGACGCCAAGGGCGAGCTGGTCGGCTGCTGGCGCACCGAGATCGGGACGCTGGGGCGCCTGATCGTGCTGCGCGGCTTCGCGGCGCCCGAGGACATGACCGCCGAGCGCCGGCGCGCCCTCCTCAGCGCCAACCCGTTCAACGCCGGGCACGTGATCACCGCGCTGGAGATGGACAGCTACGCCCCGTTCCCCTTCCTGCCGCCGATCCGGACGGGCGACCGGGGCGGGGTGTACGAGATCCGGACCTATCGCCAGAAGCCGGGGGGCCTCCCCCCGACCCTCGCGGCCTGGGAGGCCGCGATCGGGCCGGCACGCGCCTACACGCAGCACCTCGTCGTCAACATGTACGCCCTCGACGGCGCGCCGCGCATCACGCACGTCTGGGGTTTCCCGAGCCTGGAGGAGCGGGCCGCGCTGCGAGCCCGCGCCTACGAGGCGGGAATCTGGCCGCCGAAGGGGGGCCCGGACCAGATCGCCGAGGCGACCGCGACGATCGCGCTCCCCCAGGGGCGCTCGCCCCTGCGCTGACCGCCATCCCTCGAGAGCCGCCACCCGCGCCGGCGCCACCCCAGGGGGCGGCGCCAGCGCCGTCACTCAGCGGCGGCAGACGCCCCGCGGGCCGCGATAGAGGCCGGGCGGGCAGCCGCGGGGAGCGCCGGTGACGGCGCGGCGGATCGCACCGCGCGGGCCGCGATTCAGGCGGCAGCCGCCGTAGGCCCCGCGATGGGCGCCGAACCCGCAGCCGCCGCGGACGAGGGTGACCGCGGCGTCGCCGCCGGTCAGCGGTGCCACGGGCATCGCCTGGGCTCCGCCGGCGAACAGGGCGACGGACGCGGCGACGATCAGGCCGGTCATTCTCATGAGATTCTCTCCCGCTAAGCACAGGGCGCGGCCCGGTGCGATCCGGGCCGCGTCGCGGCCTCCGGCCGCGGCCAGTAACCCCGGGCCTGCGGCATCGTTCCGCGCGCGGGCGGGGCCGCCGATCAGGCGCCGAACAGGTCGCGCCAAGCCGGTGGAAGCCCTGTACCGGCCAGGGGCAATGACGGCGCGTGCCCGGGCAGGCTCGTCGCCGAGAACACGCCGCGGGCCACCGCCCGGGCCAGGACGCGCGCGGCGACGTCGCCGAGGCGGGCGAGGTCGACCACCGGTTCGGCGAGGGGCACGGCGCCGGTCGCCGCGGCGAAGACTAGGTCGCCGTCGAGGGGCGTGTGCGCCGGCACGAGCGCGCGGGCGAGTCCGTCCTGCGCGGCCACCGCGAGGCGCCGGCACTGCGCCTTGGTCAGCGCCGCGTCGGTCGCCACCACGGCCAGCGTCGTGGCGGCGCCCGGCAGCGCCCGGGCCGGGAAGGCGAGGGCCTCCGGCGGCACCCGGACCGGCGCGCCGAGACCACCGAACTCGTCGCCCTCTTCGAAGGGCGCCGCCCAGAAATGCGGCCCGGCTCCGATCGTCGCGTTGCCGAAGGCGTTCACGGCCGCGAGCGCCCCGACGCGGAAGCCCGTTCCCGGCACCTGCGCCGAGGCGGATCCGATCCCGCCCTTCAGTCGCCCGGTGCGCGCGCCTGTCCCGGCCCCGACCGAGCCCAGGGCGAAATCCTCCGCCGCGGCCGCGGCGGCCTGAAAGCCCAGCTCGCGATAGGGCGGATAGCGGCCCCAGGCCTTGTCCCCGCCGTTGGGGAGATCGAACAGGACCGCCCCGGGGACGATCGGCACCCGCATGGCACCGACCGGGAAGCCGCGCCCGGCCTCGGCGAGCCACGCCGCCACGCCCGCCCCCGCGTCGAGGCCGAAGGCCGAGCCCCCGGAGAGCACGAAGGCGTCGACCCGCTCCACGGTGCGCTCGGGGTCGAGCAGGTCGGTCTCGCGGGTGCCCGGCCCGCCGCCGCGCACGTCGACCGCGGCGATGGCCGGCTCATCGAACACGATCGCGGTGACGCCGCTGGCGAGCCGCAGGTCGGTGGCGTGGCCGACCCGCAGGCCGGGAATGTCGGTGATGCGATTCTGCAGCATGGATCGAGCTTGCCACGCCGTGCGAGCGCCGCAAATCCGGCCGGGGCCGTTGACCGCCAGCCGGGATTTCCCAGTTGGCAGACGGCACAGCGCGTCGAGGAGCACGGCATGGACGTCGGATTCATCGGAATGGGGCGGATGGGTCGCGCCATGGCGGCCAATCTCGCCCGGGCCGGCCACGCGGTCCGCGCCTGGAACCGCTCGCCGGAGGCCGCGCGCGGCATCGACGGCGTCACCCCGGTAGCGAGCGCCGCCGAGGCTTTCGCCGGGGACGCCGTGATCACCATGCTGGCCGACGACGCGGCCCTCGAGGCCGTGATCGTGGCCGGCGGCCTCCTCGACCGGCCGGAGCGCCCCGGCCTGCATATCGGGATGAGCACGGTCTCGGTGGCCCTGGCGAAGCAGCTCGCCGCCGTCCACGCGCGGGCCGGCGTCCCCTACGTCTCGGCCCCGGTCTTCGGGCGGCCGGACGTGGCGGAGGCCGGGAAGCTCAACATCGTTGCGGCGGGAGAGGGAGCCCTCATCGACCGCGCCGGCCCACTCCTCGACGCGATGGGCGCCAGGACCTGGCGCTTCGGCGACGACCCGACGCGGGCGAACGCCGTCAAGCTCGCCGGCAACTTCATGCTGATCTCGGCGATCGAGGCCATGGCCGAGGCCTGCGCCCTGACGGAGGGCCACGGCGTCCCGGGCGCCGAGTTCCTCGACCTGATGACCAACACGCTGTTCGCCTCGCCGGTCTACAAGGGCTACGGCGCCTCGATCGCACAGAACCGCTACGAGCCGCCGGGCTTCATCCTCAGGCTCGGGGCCAAGGACGTGCGGCTCGCCCTGCAGGCGGCCGAGGGCGCCGGGGTGCCGATGCCCTTCGCCAGCGTGCTGCGGGACGGTCTCATCGAGGCGATCAGCCACGGCGACGGCGAGAAGGATCTGGCGGCGCTCGCCCGCGTCTCCGCCCGGCGCGCAGGGCAGGGTTGAAATCTGCGGCAATGGCTCGCCTTTCTGGCGAACCTTAACCCGTCATTTCAACCTCACGACAGAGTGTCCGGCCGGCTATAGGCACGGATACCAATAGATGCGCACACATTCCTATTCGCTGCGCAGGATGACTCTGTCGACGAAAGTCATCCTGCTGGCGATGCTCGCCGTGACACTCACCGCCGGCGCCATCTGGATTACGGTCTCGCGACAAACTTGGTCGCAGATGGAGGCGCGCCAGCGCACCAACGGCGAGCGCAACCTGAGAACTCTGGCGCTCGTCCTGGCGGCGCGGGTCGAGGGCGCGGCGGCGGATCTCGACGGCGCGCGCGTCGCCCGGGTGTCGACGCCGAGCCTGTCGGGCTTCGCCGATGCCCGCGTCGTGGACGACGCCGTCGCCTACTCGGGCGGCCTGGCGACGGTGTTCAGCTACGAGCCCGCCTCCGACAGCTTCGTACGGCGCCAGACCACCGTGCGCCGGGCGGACGGGACCCGCGCGGTCGGCACGGCGCTCGCCGCCGACAGCCCGGCCCAGGCCGCGATCCGCGCCGGGCAAACCTACGAGGGGCCGGCGACCCTGTTCGGGCGGCGCTACCACACGGTGTACCAGCCGACGGTCGACGCCGCCGGCAAGGTGAACGGCATCCTGTTCGTCGGCCTGCCGATCGAGATGTACTTCGACGCCCACGCCCAGACGATGACGAGCCTCAGCGTCGCCGCCCTGATCATCGCGGTGCTGGCCTGTGCCCTCGTCGGGCTGGCGGCGGCGCGGCTGTTCCGGCCCTTCTCGGCGATCGCGGCGCGGATCGAGGCCCTCGCGGCCGGCGACCTGGACTCGGCGATCCCCCACGCGGCGCGCGGCGACGAGATCGGCACGGTGGCGCGCGCCCTCGAGGTGCTGCGCGTCTCCGGCCTGCGGACCCGGGAACTCGAGAGCCTGCAGAGCGCGAGCGCAGCTGACGAGACGCGGCGGCGGGCCGCCCTCGACCGCGCCATCGAGGCGTTCCGCGGCCAGATCGTCCGCCTGAAGGACGCGCTGACCGCCAGCACCGGCGCGATGCGCGCCCGGGCCGGCGAGATGGCGGCCAGCTCCGCCGAGGCGGAGGCCGCCGTCGCCGAGACCGAGCGCGGCTCGCACGAGACCTCCGCCAGCGTCCAGACCGTCGCGAGCGCCGCCGAGGAGCTCTCCGCCTCCATCGCGGAGATCGAGACCCAGCTCGACCAGGCCGAGGCCCTGGTGGCCACGGCCGCCGCGGAGTCGGACGCCATGAACGCCGAGATCGGCGAGCTCGCCGAGGCCGCAGGGCGCATCGGCGCGGTGGTCGGGCTGATCCGCCAGATCGCCGAGCAGACCAACCTGCTGGCGCTCAACGCCACGATCGAGTCCGCCCGGGCCGGCGCCGCCGGCAAGGGCTTCGCCGTGGTGGCCGCGGAGGTGAAGGCGCTGGCGTCGCAGACCGCGCGGGCGACCGAGGAGATCGGCAGCCAGATCGCCGGCGTGCAGGCCTCGACGACGGCGGCCGTGGCGGCCATCGGCCGGATGGGCGAGCGGATGCGGGCGGTCAGCGCCACCACGGGTGGGATCGCGTCGGCGGTCTCGGCCCAGGGCGCGGCCACCGCCGAGATCTCCCGCAACGTCGCCGACACGGCCGGCGCCACCGAGGCCATCGCGGGCGGCCTGACCACGGTCGCCGGCGCCGCGCGGCGCTCGGCCCGCATGGCCGCCACGGTCACCGAGGCGGCTCAGACCGTCGACGCGGTCGCGGCCGACCTCGAGGGCGAGATCGAGCGCTTCCTCGGTCAGGTCGCGGCCTGAGCCCTCAGAGCCCGTAGCGGGCGAAGGCCGCGCGCTCCGCGAACGCGGCCATCGCCCCCTCGGCCAGGTCGATCCCGCCCGGCGCGCCGCCCCGGCGCAGGATGCGGGAGAGCAGGCCGCCGCGCGCCTCGGCGACGAGGCGCAGGTCGACCTTCTCGCCGAAGCGCGCGCGCATCGCGGTGCGCACGTCGCCCAGGGCGTCGACGAGGCCGAGGGGCAGCGCCTGCCGCCCGGTCCAGACCGCGCCGGTGAACAGGTTCTCGGACGTCGACAGGCCCGGGCGCCGGGCCGTGACGAGGCCGGTGAACAGGTCTTGCACGTCGGCCTGGATGCGCTTCAGGCGCTCCACGTCGGCGGGATCCTCCGGGCGGAACGGGTCGAGCATCGACTTCGCCTCGCCCTGCGTGTGCACCCGGCGCTCGACACCGAGCTTCTCCAGGAGGCCGTGGAAGCCGAACCCGGCCGAGACCACGCCGATCGAGCCGACGATCGAGGTCGGATCGGCGACGATCTCGTCGGCCGCGCAGGCGATCATGTAGCCGCCGGAGGCCGCGACATCCTCCACGAAGGCGATCACCGGCACGCCCTTCTCCTCGGCCAGCGCCCGGATGCGGCGGTGGATCAGGTGCGACTGCGCCGGCGAGCCGCCGGGCGAGTTGATCACCAGCGCCACCGCCTTCACCCCCGGCATCCCGAAGGCGCGCTCCAGGCTGCCCGCGACGCCCCCGATCGAGAGCCCCGGCCGGAGCGGCGAGACCGCCCCGATCGTGCCCGACAGTCGGACCACCGCGACCCGCGGGCGTCGGTCCCGGAAGCGGCGCGGGAGGAGGGCGCGGAATGTGTCGGGGAACGCGAACGCCATGGGAGTCTTACGCGGCTCGTCGGGAAGCCGGGCGGGAGACGGCCCGGAAGCGCCTGCTCCGGAAACTGGGCGCTTTCCGGCCCCGCGCAAGGGCGGTGCGCGAGGGTGGTGCGCGAGGGTGGTGCGCGAGGGTGGTGCGCGAGGGCGGCGCGTCTGCGCAGTCGGAACGGATCGAACCGTTTGCCGACCTTGGCCGTTTCAGGCGACGGCGCGAGCCTCGTGCCGGCCCGGATCCGCTGGACTCGGACGGGCGCTCACACGGGAGAGAAACGATGCGACCCTGGCCGATCCTGGTCCTCCTCGCCGCGCTGCTCGGCGGGCTGGCGAGTGCGCCCGCGCGCGCGGCGCCCCTGCCGGTCCCCGCGAGCGCCGAGGCCGCCGCGCCCGCCCCCGCGGTGCAGCAGGCCCACTGGCGCCACCGCCGCCACTGGCACCGCCGCCACCACTGGCGGCGCCACTGGCACCACCGCCGCCACCACTGGCACCGTCGCCATCACTGGCACCGGCACCACCATTTCCGCCGGCACTGGCACCGCCACCACGTCTGGCATGGCCGCCCGTACGGCCGCCCGTACGGCCACCGGCACGTCACGTTCTACTGAGCGCAGCCCTGCGCGTCCCGGCCCGATCCGGCCGGGACGCATCCCTGCCGGGACGCGCGCCGGCAGCCGCGCTGCGACCTTGCGGGCGGCCTCGGAAAACCTTATTTAACCGTCTGATATCACTGCTCTTCCGAGAGGCCGTTCCGGCGCATCGCGCGCCACCCGGGAACGGCCGTGAGCACCGCCCGTCCGGGCTTCAGAACGGATACCGACTTGGCCGAGAACGATCCGACTGGCGCCGCCCCGCCCGCCAGCGACATCCGCCCCGTCTCCATCACCGACGAGATGCGCCGCTCCTACCTCGATTACGCGATGAGCGTGATCGTGAGCCGGGCGCTTCCCGACGCCCGCGACGGTCTCAAGCCGGTGCACCGGCGCATCCTCTACTCCGCCTTCGAATCCGGGCACCTGCCCGAGCGGAAATACGTCAAGTCGGCCCGCATCGTCGGCGACGTGATCGGTCTGTACCACCCGCACGGCGACCAATCGATCTACGACGCCCTCGTGCGGATGGCGCAGGACTTCTCCATGCGCCTCATGCTCATCGACGGGCAGGGCAATTTCGGCTCGGTGGACGGCGATCCGCCGGCCGCCATGCGCTACACCGAATCGCGGCTGGCCAAGCCCGCGACCGCGCTGCTCACCGATATCGACAAGAACACCGTCGATTTCGGACCGAACTACGACGAGTCGCGCGAGGAGCCGACCGTCCTGCCGGCCCGCTTCCCGAACCTGCTGGTCAACGGCGCGGGCGGCATCGCGGTCGGCATGGCGACCAACATCCCGCCGCACAATCTCGGCGAGCTGATCGACGCCTGCGTGGCGCTGATCGACGATCCGGGCCTGACCATCGAGCAGCTCACCGAGATCGTGCCCGGCCCGGACTTCCCGACCGGCGGCATGATCCTCGGCCGCGCCGGCACCCGGCAGGCCTACGCGACGGGCCGCGGCTCGGTGATCATGCGCGCCAAGTCGCATGTCGAGGAGCTGCGCAAGGAGCGCGAGGCGCTGATCTTCACCGAGATTCCCTATCAGGTGAACAAGGCGACGCTCGTCGAGAAGATCGCCGAACTGGTGAAGGAGAAGCGGGTCGAGGGCATCTCCGACCTGCGCGACGAATCCGACCGGACGGGCATGCGCATCGTCGTCGAGATCAAGCGCGACGCCATGGCCGACGTGGTGCTGAACCAGCTCTACCGGTTCACGCCGCTGCAGAGCTCCTTCGGCTGCAACATGGTGGCGCTGAACGGCGGCCGCCCCGAGCTGATGAACCTGAAGGACCTGCTCCAGGCCTTCGTGGATTTCCGCGAGGAGGTCGTCTCCCGCCGGACCAAGTTCCTGCTCGGCAAGGCCCGCGAGCGCGCCCACGTCTTGTGCGGCCTCGCGATCGCGGTCGCCAACATCGACGAGGTGATCCGCCTGATCCGGACCTCGCCGGACCCGAACACGGCCCGCGAGGCCCTGATGGCCCGCGACTGGCCGGCCCACGACATCGCGCCGCTGATCGCGCTGGTGGACGACCCGCGCCACCGCGTCGCCGAGGACGGGACCTACCGCCTGTCCGAGACCCAGGCCCGCGCCATCCTCGACCTGCGCCTGCAGCGCCTGACGGCTCTGGGCCGCGACGAGGTCGGCGACGAGCTGAAGACGCTGGCGGACGAGATCGCCGACTACCTCGACATCCTGCGCTCGCGCGCCCGCATCCAGGGCATCGTCAAGGGCGAGCTCGCCGAGGTCCGCGAGCAGTTCGCCACCCCGCGCCGGACCGAGATCGTCGACTTCGACGGCAGCGTCGAGGACGAGGACCTGATCGCCCGCGAGGACATGGTGGTGACCGTGTCGCACGCCGGCTACGTGAAGCGCGTGCCGCTCTCGACCTACCGAGCCCAGCGCCGCGGCGGCAAGGGCCGCTCCGGCATGGCGACCCGCGACGAGGATTTCGTCACTCGCCTGTTCGTGGCCAACACCCACACGCCGGTGCTGTTCTTCTCCAGCCAGGGCCAGGCCTACAAGGAGAAGGTCTGGCGGCTGCCGATGGCCGCCCCGAACGCCCGCGGCAAGGCGCTGGTGAACATCCTGCAATTGCAGGACACCTCCGAGCGCATCACCACGATCATGCCGCTGCCCGAGGACGAGGCGTCGTGGGAGACGCTCGACGTCATGTTCGCGACCGCGCGCGGCAACGTCCGGCGCAACAAGCTCTCGGACTTCACCACGGTGAACCGCAACGGCAAGATCGCCATGAAGCTCGACCCGGGCGACCACATCGTCCACGTCGAGATCTGCCGGCCGGACCAGAACGTGCTGCTGACCACCGCTCTGGGTCAGTGCATCCGCTTCCCCGTCGAGGACGTGCGCGTCTTCAAGGGCCGCGACTCGACCGGCGTGCGCGGCATCCTGCTGACCAAGGACGACCGGGTCATCTCGATGACCATCCTGAACGCCTTCGACGCCAGCGCCGAGGAGCGGGCCGGCTACCTGAAGATGCGCCGCGCCGTGACCGGCGAGGCCGAGGAGAACGGCGACGCGGAGCCCGAGGACGGCGCCGAGGCGGCGGCGATCTCGCTCGACCGCTACAACGAGATGGGCGCGGCCGAGCAGTACGTGCTGACCCTGTCGGAGCGGGGCTTCGGCAAGCGTTCCTCGTCGTTCGAGTACCGGACCTCGGGACGCGGCGGGAAGGGCATCACGGCGATGCGGGTCAATGCCCGCAACGGCAGCCTCGTGGCGTCCTTCCCGGTCGAGGCCTCGGACCAGATCATGCTGGTCACCGACGGCGGCCAGCTGATCCGCGTGCCGGTGGACGACATCCGCATCGTCGGCCGCGCCTCGCAGGGCGTGACGGTGTTCAACACCGCCAAGGACGAGAAAGTCGTCTCGGTGGAGCACATCGAGGGCGAGGACGAGGGCGCCGAGGCCGGTCCCGAGGGCGGCGAGGAGGCCTGAGGCGCCGCCCGGTTCCGTCCGGCGCGAAAATGCTCTAGGTCGGGTCGCGATGACCCGCACTGCCCTCTACGCCGGCTCGTTCGATCCGGTCACGAACGGCCATCTCGACGTGGTCCGCCAGGCCTGCCGGCTGGTGGACCGCCTCGTGATCGCCATCGGCGTCCACCCCGGCAAGGCCCCGCTGTTCTCCGCCGAGGAGCGGGCGGCGCTGCTGAGCGAGACCTGCGGGCCGGTGGCCCAGGCCGAGGGTGCGGCGCTGGAGATCGTCACCTTCAACGATCTCGCCGTCTCGGCCGCCCGGCGCTGCGGCGCCGCGATCTTCATCCGCGGCCTGCGCGACGGCACGGATCTCGACTACGAGATGCAGCTCGCCGGCATGAACGGCGCCATGGCGCCCGAGGTGCAGACCGTGTTCCTGCCCGCCTCGACGCAGGCCCGCCCGATCACCGCGACGCTGGTGCGCCAGATCGCCGGCATGGGGGGCGACGTCTCGCCCTTCGTGCCCGCGGCGGTCGCCGCGCGGCTCCGGCAGCGCTTCGCCGCCCATTCCTGACACCGGCCCGACCCTGGAAGGACTTCGATGAACCGACGCCACGCCCTCCTCGCGCTCGCCCTGACGCTCGGCACCGCTCAGGCGGCCCGGGCCGCCGACGCCAACACGGTCTATCTCCAGACCAAGGACGGGCGGATCACCATCGAGCTGCGGCCCGACATCGCGCCCAAGCACGTCAAGCAGATCAAGACCCTTGTCTCGCAGGGCTTCTACAACGGCCTCAAGTTCCACCGCGTCATCGACGGGTTCATGGCCCAGACCGGCGACCCGAAGGGCAACGGCACCGGCGGCTCCAGCCTGCCGAACATCCCGGCCGAGTTCACGCAGTCGGCCCAGTTCCGCCGCGGCACCGTGGGCATGGCCCGCTCGCAGGATCCGAACTCGGCGAACTCGCAGTTCTTCATCTGCCTCGGCGACGCGCCGTTCCTGAACGGCCAGTACACGATCGTCGGCAACGTCACGGACGGGCTCGACGTCCTCGACAAGATCAAGAAGGCCGCCCCGGGCGCGCCGGGCGGGGCCGTCCAGGATCCCGACAAGATCGTCAGCATGACGCTCGCCGAGAAGGCCAAGTAGCGGCCGCATGCCGGGCCGGCGCGCCGCCTCGATCCTCCTGCTGAGCTTGATCCCGGCGGCCGCCGCGGCCTATGACGGCGCGCCGTTCTACGGCTACGCCGAGGAGCCGGGGGGCGGCTACCCGCTGAGCCTGCCCCAGACCCTGCGCGCCACGGTCCCGGTCCCGGTCGCCCGGATGGCGACCAAGCCCGCCGACACCCTGGCCGAGCTCTACCCGGCGCTCGCCGCCTGCTGGCAGGCACCGGGCGGCCTCGGCCGCCCGAGCGGCGGGTCCGACGACATCGAGATCACCCTGCGGCTCGCGCTGCGGCGCGACGGCAGCCTGATCGGGCCGCCCCGCGTCACCTACGCGGCGGGGGTCGCGGGCGATCGGCGGAATACCCTGGTGCGCGGGACCCTCGACGCCCTCGCGCGCTGCACCCCGGTCCACATCACGCCGGGTCTGGGCCGGGCGATCGCGGGGCGGCCGGTGGCGCTCCGCTTCGTCTACCGCCCGCCGGCCTGAGCGCCGGCGAGACCGACACGGACGCTGGCCGGATCCGGCACGCGCCGATACAGTTCCCCCAACCGGAAGGAAAGACTATGGCCGACAACGAGACCATCGTGCTGGAGACCACCAAGGGCCGCGTCGTGATCGCGCTGCGCCCCGACCTCGCCCCGGGCCACGTCGAGCGCATCAAGACGCTCGCCGCCCAGGGCTTCTACGACGGCGTGCCGTTCCACCGGGTGATCGACGGGTTCATGGCCCAGACCGGCGACCCGACCGGCACCGGCTCGGGCGGCTCCGACCTGCCGGACCTGAAGGCCGAGTTCAACGCCGAGCCGCACGTGCGCGGCACCTGCTCGATGGCGCGGACGAACTTCCCGCACTCGGCGAACTCGCAGTTCTTCATCTGCTTCGACGACGCCCGCTTCCTCGACAAGCAGTACACGGTGTGGGGCAAGGTCGTGGAAGGCATGGACGTGGTCGACACGATCAACAAGGGCGAGCCGCCGCGCTCGCCGGACAAGATCGTGAAGGCGACCGTCGCGGCGGCCTGAGCTCGGATCAAGCCTCACAGCCGAAGCCATCTCTCGATGGCTTCGGCTGTACCGTCTTTGCGAGCGCAGCGAAGCAATCCAGTAGTGCCGCGTCTTCACGCGTCGCGCTGCCCTGGGTCACTTCGCTTCGCTCGTGATGACGGCGGACCGCATCACCCGCGGTCCAGGGCTTCCGCCGCCGCCAGATCCGCCGGCGAATTGATGTTGAGGAACGGGTCCACCGGCTCGACCGGCCAGGTCGCGACCGCGGCCCCATGGCGCGCGATGAAGGCGCCGACGCGCCGCTCGCCGCGTTCGAGATAGTCCCGAAGCGCGTCGCTCAGAGCCGTCGGCCAGAGCGCGATCGTGTAGTGCTGCCGCTCCCCTGAGGCCGCGAGCGCGATGCCGGTCTCCGGTCCGGCCGCGCCGAGGCGCGCTACCAGATCCTCCGGCAGGAACGGCGCGTCGCCCGACACGCTCACCACCCGCGCGATACCCCGCGCGCCGGCGTGCTCCAGCCCGGCGAGGATGCCGGCGAGCGGGCCCGGCTGATCCGGCACGGGGTCCTGCAGGACCGGACCGGGAAAGCCGGAGAACCGCGCCGGGTCGCCGTTGGCGCTGAGCGCCAGTCCCGCCCCGCATTGCGGCCCGAGCCGCTCGACCACCCGCTCCAGCAGGGTCCGCCCCCCGAGCCGCAGCAGCGGCTTGTCGCCCCCGCCCATCCGCCGCGCCCGCCCGCCGGCGAGGATCAGGCCCAGGACCGGCGGCGGAAGAGGCGGGGAGGGCACAGGATCACTCGAAGACGATCTTCGGCGCCGTCCGCCCGGCCGGAGCGCCGGACAGGTTCGCCCAGAGCTGGGCGGCGATGTCCCGGTAGACCTTGGCGTGCGGCCCCTCCGGATCGGTCGCCACCACCGGCCGACCGGCATCCGAGGTCTCGCGGATGGTCATGTTCAGCGGCACCTCGCCGAGGAACGGCACGCCGAGCCGCTGCGCCTCGTTCCGCGCGCCGCCGTGCCCGAAGATGTGCGAGGCGTGGCCGCAATTCGGGCAGACGAAGGTCGCCATGTTCTCGATCACGCCGAGGATCGGCACCGCGACCTTCTTGAACATGGTCACGCCGCGCCGCGCGTCGATCAGCGCGAGGTCCTGCGGGGTGGAGACGATCACGGCGCCGGACAGCGGCGTCGCCTGCGCCATGGTGAGCTGCGCGTCGCCGGTGCCGGGCGGCATGTCGACGAGCAGCACGTCGAGCTCGCCCCAGAGCACGTCGCGCAGCATCTGGGTGATGGCCGACTGCACCATCGGGCCGCGCCAGATCATCGCCGTCTCGGGCTCGATCAGGAAGCCGATCGACATGACCTTGAGGCCGTAGCCGACCATCGGCTCCATGGCCTTGTTGTCGACGACGTTGGGCTTGCCCGAGAGCCCGAACAGCTTCGGCACGGAGGGGCCGTAGATGTCGGCGTCGAGGAGGCCGACCTTCAGTCCCTGGGCCTGGAGCGCCAGGGCGAGGTTGCAGGCGGTGGTCGACTTGCCGACGCCGCCCTTGCCGGAGGCGACCGCCACGATGTGGCGCACGCCCGCGATCTGCGGGCCCTGGTTCGGCGGCGCGCCGGGCCGCGGCGGCGCGACCGGCGGCGGCGTCACGGGCCGGGGAGCGGCGCCGCTCTGGGCCGGGTGGCTCTGGTTCCGCTCGGAGGTGAGGCTCGCGAACACGCCCGAGACGCCCGGCATCTTCAGGACGCGCCCCTCGGCCTGGCGCCGCACCGGCTCGAACCGCTCGGCCTCGCTGGGATCGACGAGGATCGAGAACATCACGCGGCTGTTCGGATCGACCACGACCTGGGACAGCCGTCCCGAGCCGGGCAGGGTGGTGCCGGCGGCATCGACGGTGACGTCGGCGAGCGCCTTCAGCACGTCGTCGCGGGTGATCGCCAAAATCGTTCTCCACCGGGGCAAGCAGGTATGCCAGTGCATGTAACCGAGCGGGCCCAGAACACCAGACCCCGGGCCCGAGATCGGCGCGCGCCGGTGGCCCGCGTCCCCGCGGCCATCCCGCGCCGGAGCGGGGCGCCGCCTGGACCGTGCCGGCGTCAGTGCGGCCGGGCGATGAGGTTGCACGCCTCCATCGGGCCGCGCACCACGGTCCCGTCGCCGCGCCGGTAGACCCCGTGCCGCAGGCGACGGCAGCCGAGGGGGCCGCGCAGGCGCTTCACGCGCTCGATGTGGACGCTGCCGTAGCGGCGGTTCGAGAAATCGTGGCCGCCGATGCGCACGCCCGGGCCGAAGCGCACCTCGGCGCCGGCCGGCCGAGCGCCGAGACAGAGGACGCCGAGACAGAGCGCGCCCAGCGCCAGCGCCGCGGCCGTACGCCCCAATCTCCGAACACCTCGCATACGAACCTCCTCACCGCACGGGCAAGCTGAACCAACGGGAGACTGATCCGTTGTCGGGGCAGCCTTCGGCCGGGGCACCCTCCGGAGACCCCGCCGGGACCGAAACGACGCGTAGGAGACCACTTTCATGCATCAGGGCAACCACCGCGACCACGAGGGCGCGAAGAAGCTGTTCGAGCTCATCAAGGACGTGAAGATCGCCATGATGACCACCGTCGACTCCGACGGCACGCTCAACAGCCGCCCGATGTGGAACAACGACGCCGACGAGAACGGCGACCTGTGGTTCTTCACCAAGCTGCACTCGCCCAAGACGGCCGAGATCAGCAAGGACAACCAGATCAACCTCGCCTATTCCGACCCGTCGAGCCAGAACTACGTCTCGGTAGCCGGCAAGGCGGAGATCGTCCGCGACCAGTCGATCATCGACGCGAAGTGGAATGAGAGCCTGAAGACCTGGTTCCCGAACGGGAAGAACGACCCGGAGGTCGCTCTGATCCGCGTCCACCCGGAGAAGGGCGAGTACTGGGACAGCCCGAACAGCACGATGCTGCACCTCTACGGCTACGTGAAGGCCTCGCTCACCGGCGAGAGCCCGAAGACCGAGACCAAGAAGGTCGACCTCGCCTGAGGATCGGTCGTCAGGATCGGCGGTTTCGCGGGCGGTCTCCGGGCGGAGGCCGCCCGTCTTCTTGACGTGTGCGGTCCCGGCATGCGCTCTGCGCGTTCCAAGCGCGGCAGAGTGCCTGACGAATGCTCGATCTGGCAAAACGGGTCTACGATCACAGTTTCCGCATCGACCCGATCGTGCGGTCGCTCCTCGACACCGATTTCTACAAGCTCCTGATGGCGCAGACGATCCTGCGCCGGCACCCCGACATCCAGACCACCTTCGGCATCACCAACCGCACCCGCCGGATCCGGATCGCCGACGAGGTCGATGCCGGGCTGCTGCGGGAACAGCTCGACCACGCCCGGACGCTGCGCCTCAGCAAGGGCGAGATCACGTGGCTGCGGGGCAACGTGTTCCGCGGCCAGGGACGCATCCTCGGCCCCGAATTCGTCTCCTGGTTCGAGACCTTCCAGCTCCCCGAATACGAGCTCGCCGTCCATGACGGCCAGTACGAGCTGACTTTCCACGGCCCCTGGGTCGAGACCACCATGTGGGAGGTCCCGGCGCTCGCGATCCTGAACGAGCTGCGGGCGCGGGCCGTGCTGCGGGGCCTCGGCAAGCTCGACCTGCAGGTGCTCTACGCCCGCGCCATGACCCGGGTCTGGGAGAAGATCGAGCGGCTGCAGAGACTTCCGGACCTGTCGGTGGCGGATTTCGGCACGCGTCGGCGCCACGGATTCCTGTGGCAGGACTGGTGCGTGCAGGCCATGGCGGAGGGCCTGGACGGCGCGTTCCTCGGCACCTCCAACTGCCTGATCGCGGCCCGGCAGGAGGTCGAGCCGGTGGGGACGAACGCCCACGAATTGCCGATGGTCTACGCGGCGCTCGCCGAGGACGACGCGGCGCTCGCCGCCGCGCCCTACGCGGTGCTCGCCGACTGGCAGGAGGATTACGGCGGCAACCTGCTGGTGATCCTGCCCGATACCTACGGAACCACCGGATTCCTGGCGAACGCCCCCGACTGGGTCAGCGACTGGACCGGCATCCGCATCGACTCGAAGGACCCGATCGAGGGCGGCGAGGAGGTCATCCGCTTCTGGCAGGATCGCGGGCACGACCCGCGGGAGAAGCTCGCGATCTTCTCGGACGGCCTCGACATCGACGAGATCGAGCGCATCCACGCCCGGTTCCACGGGCGCATGCGCATCGGCTACGGCTGGGGCACGCTGCTCACCAACGATTTCCGCGGGCTCCTGCCGGACGGCAAGCTCGACCCGGTCTCCATCGTCTGCAAGGTCACGCAGGCCGACGGCCGGCCGACCGTGAAGCTCTCCGACAATCCCACCAAGGCGCAGGGCCCGGCCGACGAGGTCGCCCGGTACCGGCGCGTCTTCGGCGTGGGTGCGCAGGAGGCCCTCCCGGTGGTGGTGTGAAGGGGGTTCGTACCGTTTCCGGTTGATCAGATCGGTTCCGCCGTCCTTGCGAGCGGAGCGAAGCAATCCAGATAGCGCCACGCCCCCTGCTGTCCCGCAGCCCTGGGTTGCTTCGCTGCGCTCGCAAAGACGGAGCGGGCCGCACCGACCGAAGCGTTCAACCGGAAACGGTATCAGACCCGCTGCGGTGAAACACGGAGGCCGCCGACCCAGGGATGAATTCATTATCATGTCCGGCAATCGGGGCGCCTCGGGCGGCCCTGTCCGGGAGAACGCCATGTCGATGAATCGCCGCTCGCTCATCGGGGCCGCGGGCCTCGCCCTGACGGCGCCCGCCCTGCAGGGCGCGCAGGCGGCCGAGGCCGCGAAGCCGGCCGCGAAGGCAGCGCCGCCGCACGTCACGAAGATCCTCGCGCAGTGGATCCTGGGATCCTCCTACGACACCCTGCCGGAGCCCGTCCGCCGCGAGGGCGTGCGCAGCTTCCTCAACTGGGTCGGGGTGGCCATCGGCGGCTCGCACCACGAGACTGTCGACGTGGCGGTCTCGGCGCTGCAGCCCTTCTCCGGGCCGCCGCAGGCCGGGCTGTTCGGACGGACCGAGCGGTTCGACATCATGAACGCCGCCTTCCTCAACGGCGTGTCGAGCCACATCTTCGACTTCGACGACACCCACCTGAAGACGATCATCCACCCGGCCGGCCCGGTTGCCTCGGCGATCCTGGCCTACGCGGCGATGAAACCGGTCTCCGGCAAGGACTTCCTCGAAGCCCTGGTGGTCGGGATCGAGGCCGAATGCCGGATCGGCAACGCGGTCTACCCGAACCACTACGATGCCGGGTGGCACATCACCGGCACCGCGGGCGTGTTCGGGTCGGCCGCCGCCGCGGGCAAGTTGATGGGGCTCACCGAGCAGCAGATGGTCTACGCCCTCGGGCTCGCCGCCTCGCAGCCGGTGGGCCTGCGCGAGTCGTTCGGCTCGATGAACAAGAGCTTCAACCCGGGCCGGGCCGCGTCCAACGGGTTGTTCGCCGCGATCCTGGCGGCCAAGGGCTTCACCTCGTCGGACGGCATGATCGAGGCCAAGCGCGGCTGGGCCAACACGATCTCCACCAAGCAGGACTGGTCGCAGATCACCGACGGCCTCGGCACCCGCTACGAGGCGCAGCTCAACACCTACAAGCCCTTCGCCTGCGGGATCGTCATGCACCCGACGATCGACGCGGCGATCCAGATCCGCGATCAGGACCACGTCAAGCCGGAGGACATCCAGCGCGTCGACCTGAAGGTCCACCCGCTCGTCCTGGAGCTGACCGGCAAGACCGCGCCGAAGACCGGCCTGGAGGGCAAGTTCAGCATCTACCACGCCGCCGCGGTCGCCTTCGTGGAGGGTGCGGGCGGCGAGAAGCAGTTCAGCGACCGGGCGGTGAACGATCCGCGTGTGGTGGCCCTGCGCCAGAAGGTGGTGCCGGTGATCACCCCCGGCGTCGATCCCGCGCAGGTCGACATGACCGTGACGCTGAACGACGGGCGGACCTTCCACCGGCATATCGAGCACGCCATCGGAAGCGTCGAGAAGCCGATGTCGGACGCGCAGCTGGAGGCGAAATTCACCGACCTCGCCGCCGGCATCCTGCCGGACGCGCAGGCCAGGAAGGTGATGCAGCTGTGCTGGTCTCTGCCCGAGCTGAAGGATGCGGGCGACGTGGCGCGGGCCGGCGTCGCGGGGGCCTAACCTGAACGCGAAACCCTAGGGATCGATTTCGCGTCCTGTGCCGTTCCCCGTCCGCGAGGCTTCCGCCGCTCCCGGCGGCCGCCCGCGCGTGGCGTTCGGGACGTGGATCGCGGTATGGGCACGAGAACCCCGGTCGGGGTCGAACCGGCAGCACGGCCCGGGACTCCCCTGATCCCGCCGCGGCCGACCCGCGTCGCCGCGGCCGAGACGCCGCGGGCCGCCATGGCGTCGCCGGTCGTGGTCGGCGCCACCATCATCGCCGCCCTGTATTTCGGCCGCGAGATCTTCATCCCGATCGCGATCGCGCTGCTGCTGTCGTTCGTGCTGACGCCGCTGGTGAACCGCCTGCGGCGGCTGCGGCTGCCGCGGCTGGTGGCGGTGGGCGTCAGCGTGCTCCTGACCGTGGGCATCGTGGCCTCCCTGGCGACCCTGATCGGCATCCAGGCGGCCGATCTCGCGGGGGACGTCCCGCGTTACCGGGCCACGATCGAGCGCAAGATCAACGGCCTGCGCGACTCGCCCGTGGGCCACGTCACGGAATACGTCGCCAATATCGGCCGGGCGCTCCACGGCGGCGCCAAGGAGGCCGGCAGCCCGGAGGCGCAGCCGGCCGCGCCACCGCCCTCAACGGCATCGTCGCCGTCAACGTCGACGCCCTCGGCGGCTCCCGAGCCGGCCCAGGCCGCGCCCAAGCCCGTCCTCGTCGAGGTCGCCACGACCCCGCCGGGCTCCCTGGAGATGCTCTCGACCGTGCTCACGCCGGTGATGCATCCCCTGGCCACGGTCGGCATCGTCTTCGTGGTGCTGCTGTTCGTGCTGATGCAGCGCGAGGACCTGCGCGATCGCATGATCCGGCTGGCCGGATCGAGCGACCTGCACCGGACCACCGTGGCCATCGACGACGCGGCCAAGCGCCTGAGCCGCTACTTCGTGGTCCAGCTCGCCCTCAACGCCGCCTTCGGCGTGGTCATCGGCATCGGCCTCTACCTCATCGGCGTGCCGAACCCGGTGCTCTGGGCGATCTTCGCGGCCCTGATGCGCTTCGTGCCGTATCTCGGGGCGGTCCTGTCGGCGATCCTCCCGATGGCGCTCGCCGCGGCGGTCGATCCCGGCTGGAACATGATGATCGCCGTGGCGATCCTGTTCGTCGTCCTGGAGCCGCTAACCGGCCAGGTCTTCGAGCCGATCTTCTACGGGCAATCCACCGGGCTCTCGCCCTTCGCGGTTCTGGTCTCGGCCCTGTTCTGGACGTGGCTGTGGGGGCCGGTCGGCCTGCTGCTCTCGACGCCCCTGACCGTCTGCCTCGTGGTGCTCGGACGCTACGTCGAGCACCTGGAGTTCCTGGACGTGCTGTTCGGCGACCGGCCAGCGCTGACGCCGGTCCAGAACTTCTACCAGCGCATCCTGGCGGGCGATTCCGAGGAGGTGCTGGGCCATGCCGAGCTGATCCTGCAGGAATGCTCGCTCTCGTCCTACTACGACGACGTCGTGCTCAAGGCGCTGGAACTCGCCGCCCGCGATGCGGCCCGCGGGGTGCTGACCGCGCAGCAGAAGGGCGCGATGCGCGCCGCGCTCACCGAGTTGATCGCCGACCTCTCCGACCGCAGCGACGCCGTCGCGGGGGCGACGGGCGACGGCGAGGAGAGCGCCTGCAGCCCGCTCCCGATGGGGCCGCCCGCGGAGGCGCTGCCCGTCGCCTGGACGCGCGAGGGCGCGGTGCTGTGCGTGGCGGGGCGCGGCTTCCTGGACGAGGCCGCGGCCGCGATCCTCGCGCAGATCCTGGAGAAGCGCGGCCTCGGCGTCCGCACGGTCCCCTTCGCCGAGACGGCCTCCGTGCGGATCGGCCGGTTCGAGGCCGGGCCGGCGCGGATCGCCTGCGTGGTCTCCCTGGCGCTCGACGGCGAGCCGACGCACCTGCGCCGCCTGATCCGCCGGCTGCGCGGCCGGGTCCCGGGCGTGCCGATACTGCTCGGCCTGTGGCTCGCCCAGGACAGCGGGGCGAACCGCCTCGCCGGCGGGCCGGGGGGCGCCGAGGCCGACGCGCAGGTGGGATCGCTGCGCGAGGCCGTCGAGGCTATTCTGGCGGCCGCGCAGGAGGACGCGACCTGCGCGGCCGCGACGGACGCATCGGCGGACACATCGGAGGGCACTTCGGACGCCCGCGGCGAGGCGGCGCGTCTGCCCGCGCCGGCCGGGGCGTGAGTCGCGGATGCGCGGGGGCGGGGGCTTGACGGGCAGGGGCGCGCGCCGGTTTCGTCGGGACGGGCCGTTTGGCCGGGCGGCCTTCGGGCGCAACAGGGGACGGAACGGATGAGCGTCGTCGAACTCGGCCGGTTCATGGACGACCTCGCGGACGCGTCCGGGAAGGCGATCCTGCCGTTCTTCCGCGCCCAGTTCGGCCTGGACGACAAGGCCCGCGGCGGGGCGCCGTTCGATCCGGTTACCGAGGCCGACCGGGCTGCCGAGGTCGTCCTCCGGGCGATGATCGGCCAGACCTTCCCGGGCCACGGCATCCTCGGCGAGGAATTCGGCGCGGAGCGCACCGACGCCGAGTGCGTCTGGGTCCTCGACCCGATCGACGGCACCCGCGCCTTCATCGGCGGCCTGCCGACCTGGGGAACCCTGATCGGGCTGACCCGAAACGGCGTGCCGGTGCGAGGGCTGATGCACCAGCCCTATCTCGCGGAGCGGTTCACCGGGGACGGGCGCAGCGCCAAGCTCCGCGCGCCGGCGGGCGAGCGGACCCTGCGCACCCGCCGCTGCGGTGACCTCGCCCAGGCGATCCTGGCGACCACGGATCCCCGGCTGTTCGCGGCCGGCGACGAGGCCGAGCGATTCCGGGCGCTGGAAGGCCAGGTGCGGATGTCCCGCTACGGCGCGGATTGCTACGCCTACTGCATGCTGGCGGCCGGCCAGATCGACCTCGTGGTCGAGGCCGGGCTGAAGCCCTACGACATCGTCGCGCTGATCCCGATCGTCGAGGGGGCGGGGGGACGGGTCACCGCCTGGGACGGCGGCTCCGCCGCCGGCGGCGGCCGCGTGATCGCGGCCGGCGACCCGCGGCTGCACGAGGCCGCGCTCAAGGTCCTGAACCCGTGACGCGTGTCGGCATCCAGGCCGTCCGCCGCCACGAAGGCCCGACCGCGTGCTGCTGAACGCGCTCATCCTGATCACGACCCTGGTGCCGAGCGCCGAGGCCGGCGCGGACGCCCTCGCGCGCGCCCTTCCGCCCCGCGCGACGGTCGCCGCCCCGGCGGACAGCCGGCCCCCGCGCTTCGACCCCGCGACCCGCTCCGTGTCCAACTGGCACGCCCAGACCGGCGCGCAGCTGACGCCGCGGGCGCTGGCAATCACCGCCTCGCTGGCCGACGACCCGCCCTACGTCGCCCGCTGCGTGCGGCTCAACAATGGCTGGTGCATCAAGTCCGCCCGCTGGTCCGGCGAGATCGGCGCCGACGGGGAGGGCCACACCGCCTTCGCCACCCTCGACGACGGCGCCGACGCCGCCGCGAGCCTGCTGCGGCGCTACTACCGCGACTACGGCCGCCGCACGGCGCTGGCCATCGTGCGCCGCTGGGCGCCGGCCGAGTGCCGCGTCGGCGCCGCGCCCGCGCGGCCAAGCCGGGCGGTGGCGGCGCCGGTCGTCTCGGCGGCCCTCGCGCCCCGCGGCCTCGGGCGGACCCTGCGGGCGCGCTACCTCGCCGCGCACCGCCCCGGCGGCGCGCCGCGGGGCCGGGCGGCCCTGCGGGTGCAGCCCTGGTCGCCGCTCGCCCGGATGGCCGGCCGCCCGACCCGGCGCCCGGTCGCCATCCCGCGGGTGGCGATGCTCCAGCCGGTTCCCGACATCGCCGCGGGCATCTCCGCCTCCACCGGCCGCCCGGCCGGGAGCGTCGCCGACCCGTCGGCGCTGCTCGACCGGAAGCCAAGTCGCGTCCCGAGCGCCGACCGGATGGTCGCCGAATCCGCGCTGCTGCCGGCGATCGCGGCCGGCCTGCCGGTCCTCGACCTGCGCCTGCCGGCCCCGCTCTGCACCGGCGACGAGGTCCGGATCCAGGCCTACGCCAACCGCATCAGCGCCAGCGTCGGCCTGAAGCCCGGCGACGACCTCGACCTGTTCGGGCCGGACGGCGCACCGCGCGCCAATCTAGCGCCCGTGTTGCTGGCGATGTCGGCGGTGGAGCTGGGCACGCTGCGGGCCGGCCCGGACCTCGTCGCCGGGGCGATCGCCCGGCTGAGGCCGCTCACGCCGGCCGCCAACACCGCGCCGCCCTAGGGGCGGCTTCCCGGGCGGCAAGCCTTGCGGTTCCGGCCCGCCCGCGCCACCTCTGCCCGGCCCGTTCCCCTCACCACGAGCCCGCCCGTGCCCCTGATCGACCTTGCCGCGCGCGCCGGCTCGGCCGTCAAAGCCTTCGCCGAAGCCTCGCACGACCTGCTGGTCCAGCCGACCCTGCGGCTGGGCGTGACCGGGCTCGCGCGCTCGGGCAAGACCGTGTTCACCACGGCGCTGATCCACCACCTCGTGGAGACCCACGCGCTGCCGGCCTTCGCGCCCGCGCAGGAGGGCCGCCTGCGCCGCGCCAAGCTGGTGCCCCAGCCCGACGACGACGTGCCGCGCTTCCCCTTCGAGGAGCATTTCGCGACGCTCACCGAGGCGCGGCGCTGGCCGCGCTCCACCGACCGAATCAGCCAGTTCCGCCTGGAGATCGCCTACGAGCGCGCCGCCGGCTGGCGCACTGGCCCCGCGACCCTGATGCTCGACGTGGTCGACTATCCGGGCGAATGGCTCCTCGACCTCGCGCTGATCGAGACCAGCTACACGGCATGGTCCCGGGCCACGATCGGCGGTACCCGCCGGCCCGGCCGCGCCGCCGTGGCGGCGCCCTGGCTGGAGGCGCTCAAGGGCTTCGACCCGAACGGCCCCCTCGACGAGGTCGCGGCCGAGCGGGCGAGCGACGCCTTCAAGACCTACCTCGCGGGCCTGCGCGCCGGCCCCGAAGCCGTGGCGACGACGCCCCCGGGCCGGTTCCTGATGCCGGGCGACCTCGCGGGTTCCCCGGCGCTGACCTTCGCGCCCCTCGACCGGCTCACCGAAACGATCGCCCCCGACAGCCTCGCCGGGCTGATGGAGCGGCGCTTCGAGGCCTACAAGTCCAAGGTCGTGACGCCGTTCTTCCGCGACCATTTCCAGCGGGTCGACCGGCAGATCGTGCTGGTGGACGTCCTGTCGGCGGTCGATGCCGGGCCGACCGCCCTGGCGGAGCTGGAGGAGGCGCTGGACGCGGTGCTGCTCAGCCTCAACATCGGCCGCAACACGGTGCTGTCGCGGCTGTTCGCGCCACGGGCCGACCGCGTGCTGTTCGCCGCCACCAAGGCCGACCACCTCCACCAGACGAGCCACGACCGGCTCGACGCGCTGCTGCGGCTGCTCGTGTCGCGGGCCATGCGGCGGACCGAGGCCGCGGGCGCCCGGGTGGGCACCGTGGCGCTGGCCTCCGTGCGCGCCACCCGCGAGACCACCGTCCACGACGGGTCGGAGACGCTGCGGGCGGTGGCCGGCACCCCGGAGGCCGGCGAGGTGGTGGGCGACGAGGTCTTCGACGGCAACAGCGAGGCCGCGATCTTCCCGGGCGAGCTGCCGGCCCGCGCCGAGGCGGTGCTGGAGGGGGCGGTCGAGCCGGGCTCGCTGCGCTTCCCGCGCTTCCGGCCGCCGCTAATGCGCCCGGACGGGCTCGGCCGCGCGGGGCACCTGCCGCAGATCCGGCTCGACCGGGCGATGCAGTTCCTGATCGGCGACCGGCTGGCGTGACGATGTGTGCGATGCGGAGCCCGCGACCATGACCTCCGGCCAGAAACCCCGCGCCTTCCGGATCAGCCCCGAGCCGGTCGGCGAGCCGAGCGTGACCACGACGCCGCTCGGGCCCCGGCCGCCGCAGGCCCGGATCGTCGAGGAACCCTTCGAGATCCTCGACGCCGCCGACGGCGTCGCCGTGCCGGTGGCGCCGCGCTCGCGCTCGCCCTGGGGCGCCCTGTTCTTCTCGGCGGTGGGCGGCCTCGTCTCCCTGGGCGTCGGCCTGTCGGTCGAGCGGATGATCAGCGACCTGTTCCAGACCGCCCCCTGGCTCGGCTGGGTCGCCCTCGCGCTGCTGGGCCTCGCCGCGCTGGCGCTGCTGGCGATCGTGGTGCGGGAACTCGCCGGCCTGCGGCGCGAGCGCAAGATCGAGCGGCTGCGCCAGTCGGCGCTGGACGCCCTCGCCACCCGCGACCACACCGGCGCGCAGGCGGTGGTGCAGGCGCTCTCGACCTTCTACGCGGACCGCGACGCCCTGTCGGCGGGCCGCGCCCGGATCGACGCCGCCGCCGACGCGATCCTCGACGTCGACGACCGGATCGGACTGGCCGAGCACGAACTGCTCGCCGGCCTCGACCGGCAGGCGCGCAACGCCATCGCGACGACGGCCAAGCAGGTCTCGGCGGTGACGGCGCTGAGCCCGCGGGCGATCGTCGACGTGGCCTTCGTGGTGTTCGCGGCGGTGCGGCTGCTGCGCCGGATCGCCGCGATCTACGGCGGCCGGCCGGGCTTCCTGGGCTTCCTGCGGCTGGGGCGCGCGGCGCTCGCGCATCTCACGGTCACCGGCGGTATGGCGGTGGGCGAGAGCGTGATGCAGCAGGTTCTGGGGCTCGGGATCGCCGCCCGGGTCTCCGCCAAGCTGGGGGAGGGCGTGCTCAACGGGCTGATGACCGCCCGGTTCGGGCTCGCGGCGCTCAACGTCTGCCGGCCGCTGCCGTTCGTGCGGGAGGCCCCGCCGCGGCTCGCCGACGTCGCCGGCGAGCTGCTGCGCTCGGCCGAGGCCGAGCCGAAATAGGGGCGGGGCTACTTGGCGCCCGCGGCGGCGCGGCGGTTGGCGATGCGCGAGAACATGTTGCCGGTGTAGTCGGCGGTCTTCGGCTTCTCGGGCTCGCCGAGCTTGGCCTCGAAGGCCTCGATACGCTTGAGCAGCGTCACGTCGTTGAACAGCGAGCTGTTGAAGTTGCTCTGGGCCCGGGGGCCGAGGGCGGTCTGCACCGCTTCGAGTCGTTCCAGAAGCTCTTTGCGCGTCACGGTGCTCTCCAGGGGCGGCTTCGGGACGAAGAACCGCCCGTGCCGCCACTGAAGAGGGCGGTGGTAAACAGCGCGTTAATACGACCCGTGCCGGTCCCATCCCGCCGAGCCACGGGGACGCCGATCGTCCTCGCGCGCCGCAGGGCTCGCAGGCTCAGAGCCCCTTCAGGAACCCGGCGAGCCGCATCAGCCCCTCGGGCCAGGGGCCGTGCCCGCTCGCCACGTTGAGGTGGCCGGATTCGCCCGCGTCGACCGTGAGCGCCCCCCAGGCATGGGCGAAGTCGTCCGCCCGCTCGTAGGGGCAGTACGGGTCGGTACGGCTGGCGACCAGCAGGGACGGGAAGGGCAGGGGATCGCGCGGCACCGGCGCGAAGGCCCGGACCGCGTCGGGCAGGCCCGGAGCTTCCTCGACGTCCGGGAGCGCCACCAGGAGGGCGCCGCGCACCACCCCCGCGGGGAAGCGCGGCACCGCCTCGACGCACGCCACCACGCCGAGGCTGTGGGCGATCAGGATGACCGGCCGCGTCGCCGCCGCGACCGCCTCGGCGATGCGGCCGCACCACGCCTCCGGGGTCGGTTCGTGCCACTGGCCCTGCTCGACCACGCGCGCGGTGGTGAGGCGGCCCGCCCAGCGGGCCTGCCAATGGTCCTCCTCGGAGCCCCCGAGCCCCGGGACGATGAGGATGTCGCAGTCGGCGGTCTTCATACCGGGATGCCTAGTGCGGACCGACGGACGCGTCGAGACCGTCCCGTCATTCGGCCGCGATCGGCGCCGCTCCCTCGAGGGCCAGGATGTGTCGGGCGATCTGCACGGAGGCGCGGTTCTTCGCCTTGGCCTCGATCTCGAAATCCGCCCAGGCGAGGTGCCGGGCGACGAGGTCGTTCACCGCCCGGTTCCACATCATGTCGGAATGGGCCGCGAGGTCCCGGACCGCGTGGCCGGCCGCGCGCAGGGCCGGGAAGTCGGGCAGGGCGTCCGGATCGCAGGCGGCGGAGACCGCCTCGCGCGACACGCTGATATGGGCCACGGGCCGGACGCCGCGCCAGGATTCCTGCACCCGGGCGATCCGGGCATCGTCCGGCTCGAGATACTCCCCACCGCTCTCGACCCAGTGGTGGTGCAGGTCGAGCACCACGGGCACGAGGTCGGCGAGCCGCAGCACCGCGTCGAGGCCGAACACGTTCTCGTCGTTCTCGACCGTCACGAGGTCGCGCGCCACCCGGCTCGCCCGGGGCAGGGTCTCGCGGAAGCCCTCGACCCCCGGGTCGCCCGCGCCGACATGGATGTTGATATGGGCGCCGTGCGGGTGCCAGCCGCCGCCGTAGCCCATCCGGTCGAAGATCTCGGCGTGGTAGTCGAGCTCGGACAGGCCGTTCGCGATCGCCGCCGGGTTGCGACTCGCGAGCAGGCAGAACGGGCCCGGGTGGAAGCTCAGGCGCACCCCGAGCCGGCGGGCCAGCGCCCCGGCCTCGGCGAGGCCGCGCTCGACCAGCGCCGCCATCTCGGGCTCGGCGTAGAGCGCCTGCGCGATCGGGTGGGTGTAGCCCGGCAGGACGTTGCTCGCCATGCGGAGGAGGCGCTCCAGGGGCGGCCGCGCGCCGACCCAGGCGATCTGGCGGCCGAGGGCGTCGAGGTTGTGGGCGACGAGGCCGGCGAGCTTCGCCCGCCGGGCGGCGGGCTCCAGCTTGGTGAGATGGGCCATGGTCACGCTGGTGAGGTTCATGTGCAGCGTGGCCTCCCGCTCCGCCTTGAGGGTGGCGTGGGTGCCGGGCGGCTCGTCCAGGACGAACTTGCAGCAGAATCCGAGACGGGGCTGATCGCGCATAACGAGCACAACGCGCGGAGGGCCTCGGCGTCCCCGCCCGACGCGCGGAACGGCCGCGGCACGACGACGTTGGGAGTCCCGAGCGCGGCAGTTCCGCGCACTGGCCCCGATCCATGCCCCCGTCACCGTCGCGTTCGACCGGCCCCTCGGAGGGCGGCTCGATCCTCTGGATCCTGATGCTCGGTTCGGCGCTGGTCGCCCTCGCGGCGGCGCCGGCGCGGCGCCGCGTGCCGGCGGCTCTCCCCGCCGACGAGCCGCCGCTCGACCGCGATCCGTCCTGCGACGATCGGGGCCTGCGGAAGGGCGTCGCCGCGGGGGCGCGCTCGATCTCGGGGCGCGCCGCGCAGCTCACCGCCGCGACCCAGCCGGAGCGCGGCCGCGCCGCCGACAGCCCCGTCGAGATGACGCGGTCCGGCTGGAAGGACATCGTCGTCCGGGTCTACCTGGAGTTCAACAAGGACCGGGTCCTGGCGGTCGCCGCCGGGGTGACCTTCTACACGCTGCTGTCGCTGTTCCCCGCCATCGCCGCGCTGGTCTCCTGCTACGGCCTCTTCGCCGACGTGACCGTCATCAACGATCACCTCGCCCAGCTGCACGCGGTCCTGCCGTCCGGCGCGGTCGAGCTCATCGGCGACCAGGTCAAGCGCATCGCCGCCAAGGGCAGCGGCTCCCTCAGCATCACGTTCTTCTCCAGCCTGCTCCTGTCGCTCTGGAGCGCCAACGCGGCCATGAAGGCGATGTTCGACGCGCTGAACGTCGTCTACGAGGAGGAGGAGAAGCGAAACTTCTTCTGGCTCAACCTCCGCTCGCTCACTTTCACGGTCGGCGCCCTGCTGTTCATCATCGTCGCGCTCAACGTGATCGTCGTCGTGCCGGTGATGCTGAACTTTCTGGGCCTCGGCTCGACCGCGTGGCTGCTCGCGGCCCTGCGCTGGCCGGCGATCCTGATCGTCCTGCTCGGCGGCCTGTCGGTGCTCTACCGGTTCGGGCCGAGCCGGGAGCACGCCCGCTGGCGCTGGGTCGGGTTCGGCAGCGTCGTCGCGGGCCTGCTCTGGCTCGCCGCCTCGCTCCTGTTCTCCTGGTACGTCGCCAATTTCGGCACCTACAACGAGACCTACGGGTCGCTCGGCGCCGTGATCGGCTTCATGACGTGGATCTGGATCTCCTCGACGATCGTGCTGCTCGGAGGCGAGATCAACGCGGAGCTGGAGCACCAGACCGCCCGCGACACCACCACGGGCGCGCCGCTGCCGATGGGCGCGCGCCGGGCGCGGATGGCCGACACCGTCGGCGCCGCCGCCTGAACGCCGCGTCTCCGATCCCGGAGACGCCCTGCGGCATCCTCCGGGACTGCCGGATAGGGCGCGCGATCCCTATATAGCGTGGCGAGAAGGGAGATCGCCATGGCCGACACGCCGACCACCAGCCCGGAGACCCGCAGCGACGCCGAGTGGCGCTCGGCGCTGACACCGGAGCAGTACCGGGTCCTGCGCGAGCACGGCACGGAGCGGGCCGGCACGAGCTGTCTGCTCGCCGAGAAGCGGGCCGGGACCTTCACCTGCGCCGGCTGCGGTCAGCCGCTGTTCGAGCAGGGCACCAAGTTCGAGTCCGGAACGGGCTGGCCGAGTTTCTTCGAGCCCCTCGACGGCGCCGTCGAGACCACGGTGGACCGCAGCCACTGGATGGTCCGCACCGAAGTGCACTGCGCCCGCTGCAAGGGCCATCTGGGCCACGTCTTCGACGACGGCCCGGCGCCGACCGGCCTGCGCTACTGCATGAACGGCGCGGCGATGAATTTCGAGCCGGCTGAATGAATCGCGGGGGCCGCTAACCTGGGTTCGGAAACGCGGCGCGAAAGCCGGGATATCGGGGACAGGGACCGCCGGGGCCGGATCCTCGGCCGGATCCGGTCTTGATTTCGTCGCGTTTTTGCTTAGCGCTCTATAGTCTCAGGATGTCGCTGTCCGGTGATTGGCGACGGAAGTGGTCAGGCTCTGGCGAATACGGCGTGGCAGTCAGCTTATACGCCGTGCGGGCCGGCTCCACGTGCCCCCTTCCGTGCGACCCGGCGGCGCTGAGGGCTGTCCGCCGGATCGGCGCGCCGCCGACCAAGCGGGAGGGGTTTTGAGTTCATGAGCACCGTTCGCCGATTTCTGGTCGCACCATCCCTGGTCCGCCTGATCCGCAAGGAGCGGGGTGGCGCCCGCATCACCGAGGGTCACTTCGCGCCCCAGGGCGGCCGGGCCTCCTACGTGCGCGTCGACGGCCAGGTCTGCCAGCTGGTCCTGGTGAACAAGGGGCCGGACGGCGTCCCGGTCGAGGAGCGCACCGACGTCCCGCGCGCCCACGGCGACGCCCTGCTGGACGTGTGCCCCGGCAAGGCCGCCTACGACCGCACCACGCTGAATGCCGGCGGGCGCGAGATTGCCATCGACCGCTACGTCACCCCCGGCAGCCTGGACCTGATCAGCGTCACCTTCGACGATGACGGCGAGGCCGCCGGCTTCCACGCCCCGAGCTGGTTCGGCCGCGAGGTCAGCAGCGAGCCGGACTTCGAGCGGGCGGCCCTGGCCATCCAGGGCGTGCCGGCGGCCGAGGAGGTGGCGCTGAGCAACGCCGCGCTGGACGCGGTGCTGGACCTGATCGAGCCGCGCTTCGGCTTCGGCCGTTACGGTAGCAGCAGCAGCAGTCGGAGCACCGAGTCCGACGAGGGTGCGATGGGTGCTATGCGCCGGGCCGCGGCTCCCGCGGCGCTGGCCGCCGCCGCGCCGGTCGTCGCCGCCCCGCCGCCGGCTCCCGAGCCCGCCGCGGCCGCCCCGCGCCCGCCCGAGCCGGCCCCGGAGCATCACCCCGAGCCCGAGCCGCAGCCGGAGCCCGCGCCGGAAGCGGCCGCACACGCCGCGCCGGCCGCCGAGACGCCCGCCCCGCAATCCGGCAGCGGCGACGCCCTGCACGGGGATGCCCGCATCGACGACGTCATCGAGAGCCTGTCGCAGGCCCTCGGCGCGGCGATCCACCAGCAGCCCGATCCCGCCGCCGAGAACAAGGACGGGAAGAGCGAGGATCCCGCCTCGATGTTCGAGCGCTGGACCGTCCGCCCCCGCCGGACCCAGCAGCAGACCTGACCCGCGTCGCAACGACGCGAGGCACGACCGGGCCGCAGCGCAGATCGCGCTGCGGCCCGTCTGTTTTCGCGGGTCCGCGGCTCTCGGATACGAGAGATCTTCGTCCGGGAATGACAGGTTTTTGTCACGGATGGTTCCGGGCGGATAAGCGTGCAGCCGTTGAGGCGCCGGGTGATAGTCGCTAGCGTGCCGGCAAATCGGGAGGGTGCGCGGTCGTCGCACGGGATGGACATGGCACAGGCAATCCAGGCGACGGCTCCCGCCGCAGCGCCCCGCGAGCCCTGGTACAAGGTGCTCTACATCCAGGTGCTGATCGCCATCGCGCTCGGCGTCCTGCTCGGCTGGTACGACCCGGCCACCGGCAAGTCGATGAAGTGGCTCGGCGACGCCTTCATCGGCCTGATCAAGATGATGATCGCGCCGATCATCTTCTGCACGATCGTCCACGGCATCGCGTCGATCGGCGACCTGAAGAAGGTCGGCCGCGTCGGCCTGAAGGCGCTGGTCTACTTCGAGGTGGTGTCCACCATCGCGCTGCTGATCGGCGTCATCGTCGGCGAGGTGATCCGGCCCGGCGCCGGCTTCAACGCCGACCCGTCGAAGCTCGACGCCAGCAAGGTCGCGACCTACGCCAGCAAGGCGGCCGCCGATTCCACCGTCGCCCACATCCTGGCGATCATCCCGAAGAGCTTCCTCGACCCCTTCGCCACCGGCGACCTGCTGCAGGTGCTGCTGATCTCGATCCTCACCGGCGTCGTGGTGACGAATCTCGGCGAGCGCGCGGCCTCGGTGAACCACGCGATCGACACCGCCGGCCAGATCTTCTTCCGGATCATCGGCATCGTCGTGAAGCTCGCCCCCGTCGGCGCCTTCGGCGCCATGGCGTTCACGATCGGCGAGTACGGCATCCAGAAGGTCTACGACCTCGCGTGGCTCGTCGGCACCTTCTACATCACGGCAATCCTGTTCGTGCTCGTGGTGCTCGGGACGATCGCCCGGGTCGCGGGCTTCTCGATCCTGCGCTTCCTCGCCTACATCAAGGACGAGCTGCTGATCGTGGTCGGCACGTCGTCCTCCGAGACGGTGCTGCCGCAGCTCATGACCAAGATGCGCCGTCTCGGCGCCTCGGACTCGGTCGTCGGTCTCGTGGTCCCGACCGGCTACTCGTTCAACCTCGACGGCACCAACATCTACATGACGCTGGCGACGCTGTTCCTCGCGCAGGCCGTGGGCGTGGACCTGTCGATCAGCCAGTACGCGACCATCATCCTGGTGGCGATGCTGACCTCGAAGGGCGCCTCGGGCGTCACGGGTGCCGGCTTCATCACCCTGGCGGCGACGCTCTCGGCGATCCCCAACAGCCCGGTGCCGGTCGCCGCCATGACCCTGGTCCTCGGCATCGACAAGTTCATGTCCGAGTGCCGCGCGCTCACCAACCTTGTGGGCAACGGCGTCGCCTGCGTGGTGGTCAGCCGCTGGGAAGGCGAGCTCGACGTCGCCAAGCTCAACGAGGTGATGGCCCACCCGGTCGCCATCGGCACCCACATCGCCGACGAGTCGCCGCAGCCGATGGGCACCGACAGCAAGGTCGCCGCCGCCGAGTGATGGGATCGCCGACGGCGAAGAACGCGGGTCGCCCGCGTCTCGGCATCGATCTCGGCGGCACCAAGATCGCCGGGATCGTGCTCGGCCGGGACGGGTCGACCCTGGCCGAGGCGCGGATGCCCGCCCCGCGGGGCGCCTACCGGGCCACCGTCGAGGCCGTGGCCGACCTCGTCCTGCGTCTCGAGGCCGAGGCCGGCGCGCCCTGCAGCGTCGGCATCGGCATGCCCGGGAGCCTGTCCCCGGCGACGGGCCTCGTGCGCAACGCCAACTCGCACTGGCTCAACGGACACCCGTTCGCGGCCGATCTCGGCGCGCGCCTGGAACGCCCGCTCCGGATCGAGAACGACGCCAACTGCCTGGCGGTGTCGGAGGCGATCGACGGCGCCGGCGCCGGGGCCCGCGTGGTCTGGGCGGTGATCCTGGGCACCGGCGTCGGGTCCGGCATCGCCCTCGACGGTCGGGTGCTCACGGGCCGCAACGGCATCGCGGGCGAGTGGGGCCACGGCCCCCTGCCGGCGCCCCGCGACGACGAGCGGCCGGGCGCCGCCTGCTATTGCGGCCGCCGGGGCTGCGTCGAGACCTGGCTGTCCGGTCCCGGGCTGGCCGCCGACCACGCGCGGCGGCACGGCGGCAACCTCACCGCCGAGGCGGTCGTCGCCGAGGCCCGGGCCGGGAGTTCGGCCGCGCGGGAGACGCTCGCCGTCCACCTCGAGCGGCTCGGGCGCGCGGCCGCCCAGGTGGTGAACCTCCTCGACCCGGACGTGATCGTGATCGGCGGCGGCCTGTCCCGCATCCCGGAGCTGATCGCGGGCCTGCCGGCGGCGATCGCCCCCCACGTCTTCTCCGACGCCTTCGACACGCCCGTGCGAGCGAGCCTGCACGGCGACGCGTCGGGCGTGCGCGGGGCGGCGTGGCTGTGGGAGGCGGAGACCGTCTGAGACCCGTCCGCGGCCGGTCCGCGGCCCGGCCTTGGTCGATCGAACTGCCGAGCTCACAGAGACGTCGGTTGCGGGACCGGAGGGCGCAGGGCAGGACGGCAGCACCGCATCGCCGAAGTCCCGATGATCGTCCGCACCCGGCCCAACCTGCTGACCCTGCTGTTCACCCTGCGCGGCTCGATCGTGCCGCGGGTGGCGCCCAAGCTCGCGGGGATCGTCGCGGTCTCGTGCGCGGTGGTGTGGGCGGAATCGCGGTGGCCCGCGCTGTTCCCGGTCAGCGCGGGGGTGACGCCGTTCACCGTGGTCGGCCTCGCCCTCTCGATCTTCCTGAGCTTTCGCAACAACGCCTGCTACGAGCGCTGGTGGGAGGCCCGGAAGCACTGGGGCAACCTGATCGGCGAGGTGCGCAACCTCGCCCGCGCCCTCCCGGCCCTGCTGCCCGAGCGGGAGGCCGCGCTCCAGCTCCGGCGCCTGTCGGCCTTCGCGCACGGCCTCCACGCCCGGCTGCGCGACCTGGACGAGGCCGCCGCCGTCGACCGGACGAGCCCGGGATCGGACCTGTCCGGCCCGAATCCCACCGACTCGGTCCTGGCCGCCATCACCCGCGACCTCGCCGCGCTGACGCGCGCGGGCCGGCTCAGCGACATCCAGTTCGGCATCCTCGAGGCCCGGATCGAGGCGCTGTCGGGCGTGCACACCGCCTGCGAGCGGCTCGCCAACACGCCGCTGCCCTTCGCCTACACGTTGCTCGTGTACCGGACGGCGTGGCTCTACTGCCTGCTCCTGCCGGTGGGCCTCACCGGCTCGCTCGGCTGGGCGACCCCGGTCGTGGTGGCGCTCGTGGCCTACACGTTCTTCGGTCTGGACGCCCTCGGGGACGAGCTCGAGGAGCCGTTCGGCACCGAGCCCAACGACCTGCCCCTCGACGCCATGGTCCGCGCCGTGGACCGCATCGTCCACCACGCGCTCGGCGAGCCGATGCCCCAGGCGCTGGCGCCCGACGGGTACTGGCTGCGCTAGCGCCTACCCGTTCCAGGCACGCAGCACGGGCTCGGTGCGGTCGTGCTCGTAGCCGAGCACCGAGACGCTCGCGGTGCCGAGGACGAGGAGTGCGCCGCCCCGCGGCTCCAGGCCGATCCAGCGCGCGGCGAGCACGCGCAGAAGGTGTGCGCTGGAGAACACGATGAGGTCGGCGTCGCGGGCGCGGGCCCGGGCGATGACCCGGTCCGCCCGGGCACCGACATCCGCCGCCGTCTCGCCCCCGGGGCAGCCGTCGCGGAACAGCCGCCAGTCCGGCCGCTCGGCCAGGATCGCCTTCGTGGTCCGGCCCTCGTAGGCGCCGTAATCCCACTCCGCGAGATCCGGGTCGATCGCGCGGCGGTCGCCGAAGCCCGCCAGCGCGCAGGTCGTGGCCGCCCGGCCCGACGGGCTCGACCACACCTCCGCGTAGGCGCGGTGCGCCAGGCGCGGTGCGAGGGCGCGCGCCGCGTCCTCGCCCTCCGGCGTCAGGGGGATGTCGCTGCGCCCGGTATGCTGACCGGACCGGCTCCAGGCGGTCTCGCCGTGGCGGACCAGCGTGATCTGCGGGAACGGGCTCTCGGCCATGCGTGCCTCCCCGGGCACGCGGTCCGCGGCCCTGTCATCGATCCAGTCATCGACCCTGCCATCAACGCCGCCGCCGCGCTTCGGTCTCATCGGTTCGGCAATGCCGTCGGGAGCCGTCACGCGCCGTCTTGGACCCGATCAAGATCGTGCTTGCGCCCGCGGGAAAACGGACATAAACATATCTTTATGTCTATCGAACGCAGGCAAGAAGCGGGGTCGATCCCCTTTCCGGAAGCCCTGGGCGTCCTGCGTGCCGCCGCGGAGGAGACGCGCCTGCGCATCCTGGCGCTGCTCGTCGAGGGGGAGCTCTCGGTGTCCGACCTCACCGACATCCTGGGCCAGTCGCAGCCGCGGATCTCCCGCCACCTGAAGCTCCTGGTGGAGGCCGGGCTGGTCGAGCGCCACCGCGAGGGGGCCTGGGCGTTCTTCCGGCTGTCCGATGCCCGCGCCGGCCTGGCGGACCCGCTCCTGTCCGGTCTCGACCGGACCGCGCCGCCCCTGTCGGAGGACCGCGCGCGCCTCGACGCGGTCCGGGCGCAGCGGGCGGATGCCGCCACGACCTTCTTCGCCCGGCTGGCCCCCAAATGGGACGAGCTGCGCTCCCTGCACGTGCCCGAGGCGATCGTGGAGGCCGCGGTGCTCGACGCCCTGGGCGACCGCCCGATCGGCAGCCTGATCGATCTCGGCACCGGCACCGGCCGGATGCTCGGCCTGCTGGCGCCCCGGGCCGGCCGCGCCACCGGGCTCGATTCGAGCCATGCCATGCTGTCCGTCGCCCGGGCCAACCTGGAGCGCCAGGGCTTGGCAAGGGTGGACCTGCGGCAAGGCGATATCCACGCGCCGCCCTTCGCGCGGGCGAGCTTCGACCTCGTCGTGGTCCATCAGGTGCTGCACTATCTCGACGACCCGGCCCGGGCGCTGCGCGGGGCCGCGCGGCTCGTGGCGCCGGGCGGTCGCCTGCTGGTGGTGGACTTCGCGCCGCACGAGCTGGAATTCCTCCGCACCGGGCAGGCCCATCGGCGCCTCGGCTTCTCCGCCGAGCAGGTCTCCGGCTGGCTCGCCGAGGCCGGGCTCGCGACGGTCGCCACCCGCGATCTGACGCCGCGCGAGTCGGGCCAACTCACCGTCACCCTCTGGCTGGCCCAGGACGGACTGGCTCAGGACGGGTTGGCCGACACCGACACAGAACAGCCTCAGCGCGCCGTCGCCTGAGACACTGACCTCCGCAGACTTCGTCTGAACCGACCGACATAGAGGACGAGACCCCGATGCGCCGCTCCACCCACCGCGCCAGCCGCGACGGCTACCACCCGATCCGCGTCTCGATCGAGTTCTTCCCCCCGAAGACCGACGAGATGGAGAAGATCCTCTGGAACTCCATCGAGCGCCTCGCGCCGCTGCAGCCGAGCTTCGTCTCGGTGACCTACGGCGCCGGCGGCTCCACCCGCGAGCGCACCCACAACACGGTCGCCCGCATGGTCCGCGAGACCGGCCTCAAGCCCGCCGCCCACCTCACCTGCGTGGACGCCTCCCGCGACGAGATCGACGCGGTGGTCCAGTCCTACTGGGACGCGGGCGTGCGCCACATCGTGGCGCTGCGCGGCGACCCGGCCGAGGGTGTCGGCCACGCCTACCGGCCGCACCCGGAGGGCTACGCCTCGACCGCAGAGCTGGTGAAGGGGATCAAGCGGATCGGCGACTTCAAGGTCTCGGTCTCGGCCTATCCCGAGAAGCACCCCGAGGCGGCCTCCCTCGACGCCGACATCGACGCCCTGAAGGCCAAGGTCGATGCCGGGGCCGACCAGGCGATCACCCAGTTCTTCTTCGAGAACGAGATCTACCTGCGCTACCTGGACAAGGTCCGGGCCGCAGGGATCACGATCCCGATCATCCCGGGCATCCTGCCGGTGCAGAACTTCAAGCAGGCAGCGAACTTCGCCCGCCGCACCGGCGCCTCGGTGCCCTACTGGCTGGCCGCCCGGTTCGAGGGGCTGGAGGACGACGTCGAGACTCGCCGGCTCGTGGCCGGCGCGGTGGCGGCCGAGCAGGTGCTCGATCTCGTGGACGAGGGCGTCAACGACTTCCACTTCTACTCGATGAACCGCTCCGACTTGGTCTACGCGATCTGCCACCTGCTCGGCCTGCGCGCCCAGGCGCCGAAGCTGGCGGCCGCGAAGGCCGCGGCTTAAATTCTCGCGGCCGCGGTCCGTCATCGCGAGCGCAGCGAAGCGACCCAGGGCAGCGCGACCTCCGCGAGCGTGGCGCTGCTGGATTGCTTCGCTTCGCTCGCAAAGACGGCTTGTGTCCGAGACAGCAGCCAGGGCACGCACGAGAGACCGAAGATCCCCCTCCACCTCGTCCTGAGGGGCCGCGTGAGCGGCCCCGAAGGAGGGCTCCAGGGAACACCGAGATATCTGGAGGCCTCCAAGGCCTCCGCTTCGCTCCGGCACCTCAGGACGAGGTGATCTGACAGGACGCACGATGACCGATTTTGCCCCCGTCGACGGCACCGAGATCGCGAAGGCCCTGCGCCAGCGCGCCGCGGAGAAGATCCTCGTCCTCGACGGGGCGATGGGCACCGTCATCCAGCGCCTGAAGTTCTCGGAAGAGGACTTCCGCGGCGACCGGTTCAGGGATCACGGGCACGATCAGAAGGGCAACAACGACCTCCTGATCCTGACACAGCCCGACGCGATCCGGCAGATCCACCTCGACTACTTCCTGGCCGGCGCCGACGTGTGCGAGACCAACACCTTCTCGGGCACCACCATCGCCCAGGCCGATTACGGCATGGAGTCGATCATCCACGAGCTGAACGCTCAAGGAGCGCGGCTCGCCCGGGAGGCCGCCAAGCTCGCCGAGGAGAAGGACGGCCGCCGCCGCTTCGTGGCCGGCGCCATCGGCCCAACGAACCGGACCCTGTCGATCTCGCCGGACGTGAACAACCCGGGCTTCCGGGCGGTGACCTTCGATCAGGTCAAGCAGGCCTACGTTGAGCAGGTCCGCGGCCTGATCGACGGTGGCGCCGAGCTGATCCTGATCGAGACGATCTTCGACACGCTGAACGCCAAGGCGGCGGTGGCGGCGGCGTGGCAGGTCTTCGACGAGACCGGCATCCGGCTGCCGATCCAGATCTCCGGCACGATCACGGATCTCTCCGGCCGCACCCTGTCGGGCCAGACCCCAGCGGCCTTCTGGCACTCCCTGCGCCATTCCGAGCCGCTGACCTTCGGCCTCAACTGCGCCCTCGGCGCCCGCGAGATGCGCGGCCACATCGCCGAGCTGTCGCGGATCTGCGACACGCTGGTCTGCGCCTACCCGAATGCCGGCCTGCCGAACGAGTTCGGCCTCTACGACGAGAGCCCGGAGGCGATGGGCAAGCTGGTCGGCGAGTTCGCCGAATCCGGCCTCGTCAACATGGTCGGCGGCTGCTGCGGCACCACGCCGGACCACATCCGCGCCATCGCGGAGGCCGTCGCCGGCAAGGCACCGCGGCCGATCCCCGAGGTGCCGCGCCTGATGCGTCTGTCGGGCCTCGAGCCCTTCGTGCTCACGCCGGAAATCCCGTTCGTGAACGTGGGCGAGCGCACGAACGTCACCGGCTCGGCCAAGTTCCGCAAGCTCATCACCAACGGCGACTACGCGGCGGCGCTGGACGTCGCCCGCGATCAGGTGGCGGCCGGCGCCCAGGTGATCGACGTCAACATGGACGAGGGCCTGCTCGACTCGCAGAAGGCGATGGTCGAGTTCCTGAACCTCGTCGCCGCCGAGCCCGACATCGCCCGGGTGCCCGTGATGGTCGATTCCTCGAAGTTCGAGGTGATCGAGGCCGGCCTCAAGTGCATCCAGGGCAAGCCGATCGTGAACTCGATCTCCATGAAGGAGGGCGAGGAGAAGTTCATCGAAGCCGCCAAGATCTGCCGCTCCTACGGGGCCGCCGTGGTGGTGATGGCCTTCGACGAGCAGGGGCAGGCGGATTCCTACGAACGCAAGGTCGAGATCTGCACCAAGGCCTACCGGATCCTGACCGAGCAGGTCGGCTTCCCGCCCGAGGACATCATCTTCGATCCGAACATCTTTGCCGTCGCCACGGGTATCGAGGAACACAACCCGTACGGCGTGGCCTTCATCGAGGCGACCCGCACGATCCGCGAGACCCTGCCGCACGCCCACATCTCGGGCGGCGTCTCGAACCTCAGCTTCGCCTTCCGCGGCAACGAGCCGGTGCGCGAGGCCATGCACGCGGTGTTCCTGTTCCACTGCATCAAGGCCGGCATGGACATGGGCATCGTCAATGCCGGCCAGCTCGCCGTCTACGACGAGATCCCGGCGGAGCTGCGCGAGTTGTGCGAGGACGTCGTCCTCAACCGCCGCGAGGATTCCACCGAGCGCCTGCTGGAGGCCGCCGAGCGCTTCAAGACCGGCGCATCGGCCCAGGCCAAGACCGCCGACCTGACCTGGCGCGAGGCTCCGGTCGAGAAGCGGATCGAGCACGCCCTGGTCAACGGCATCACCGAGTACATCGTGGCCGACACCGAGGAGGCGCGGGCCGCAGCCGAGCGCCCGCTCCACGTCATCGAGGGCCCGCTGATGGCCGGCATGAACGTGGTCGGCGACCTGTTCGGCTCCGGCAAGATGTTCCTGCCGCAGGTGGTGAAGTCCGCCCGCGTGATGAAGCAGGCGGTCGCCTATCTCGAGCCGTTCATGGAGGAGGAGAAGCGCGCCAACGGCGGCGACGGCAAGCGCCAGGCCGCCGGCAAGGTGCTGATGGCGACCGTGAAGGGCGACGTCCACGATATCGGCAAGAACATCGTCGGCGTCGTGCTGGCCTGCAACAACTACGAGATCATCGATCTCGGCGTGATGGTGCCGGCCGCCAAGATCCTGGAGACCGCCAAGACCGAGAAGGTCGACATCGTCGGCCTGTCGGGCCTGATCACCCCGTCGCTCGACGAGATGGTCCACGTGGCCGGCGAGATGGAGCGCGAGGGGCTCGACGTGCCGCTGCTGATCGGCGGTGCCACCACGAGCCGCGTCCACACGGCGGTGAAGATCCACCCGGCCTACGCCAAGGGTCAGGCGGTCTACGTCACCGACGCGAGCCGCGCGGTCGGCGTGGTGTCGAGCCTGATCTCGAAGGAGACCCGTGGGCCGACGATCGAGAAGGTCCGGGCCGAGTACGCCAAGGTCGCCGACGCCCACAGGCGTTCGGAGGCCGACAAGCAGCGGCTGCCGCTCGCGAAGGCGCGGACCAACGCCTTCAAGATCGACTGGTCGGGCTACAAGCCGGCCAAGCCGACCTTCACCGGCACGAGGGTCTACGGCTCCTACGAGGTCGCCGACCTCGTGCCCTACATCGACTGGACGCCGTTCCTGCAGACCTACGAGTTCAAGGGCCGCTTCCCGGCGCTCCTGGACGATCCCGAGCAGGGCCCGGCCGCCCGCGCCCTCTACGAGGACGCGCAGGCGATGCTGAAGCAGATCGTTGAGGAGCGCTGGTTCAACCCGAAGGCGGTGATCGGCTTCTGGCCGGCCAACAGCGTCGGCGACGACATCGCGCTCTACACGGGCGAGAGCCGGGCGGAGCGGCTCGCCACCTTCCACGGCCTGCGCCAGCAGCTCTCGAAGCGCGACGGGCGGTCGAACACCTGCCTGTCGGACTTCGTGGCCCCGGCCGAGACCGGCATCGCCGACTATGTCGGCGGCTTCGTGGTCACGGCTGGCCTGGAGGAGGTGCGGATCGCCGAGCGGTTCGAGCGGGCCAACGACGATTACCGGGCGATCCTCGTGAAGGCGCTCGCCGACCGCATCGCCGAGGCCTTCGCCGAGCGGATGCACGAGCGGGTGCGCAAGGAGTTCTGGGGCTACGCGTCCGACGAGGCCTACGGGCCCGAGGAGCTGGTGCTGGAGAAGTACGACGGCATCCGCCCGGCCCCGGGCTATCCGGCCCAGCCCGACCACACCGAGAAGACAACCCTGTTCGACCTCCTGAAGGCCGAGAGCCGGATTGGCGTGAAGCTCACCGAGTCCTACGCGATGTGGCCGGGTTCGTCGGTATCGGGGATCTACATCGCCCACCCGGACGCGCATTACTTCGGCGTCGCCAAGGTGGAGCGGGATCAGGTCGAGGATTACGCCGCCCGCAAGGGGATGGATGTCCGCGACGTCGAGCGCTGGCTCGGCCCGATCCTGAACTACGATCCGGCGCGGTACATGCCGCAGGCGGCGGAGTAGGGGCGGGGCACCACCGTCATCGCGAGCGCAGCGAAGCGACCCAGGGCATCGCGACATCGGTCGGCGTGACGCCCCTGGATTGCTTCGCTCCTCTCGCAAGGACGGCAGGGCGGCGCGAGCCGCCCATCCAACCTCAGCAGGTCCCCGCACCCCGCGTGTTCACGTACAGTGAATAGACCGAGTGCGTGGACGTCATCAGCAGCAGGTTGCGGTTGAGTCCGCCGAAGCACAGGTTGGCGCAGCGCTCCGGCAAGCGGATCCGGCCGATCAGCTTGGCCTGAGGCGAGAGCACGATGACCCCGTCCTCGGCCTCGCTCATCCCCCAGCCGCACCAGAGGTTGCCGTCGACATCGACCCGGAACCCGTCCGGCGTGCCGGTCCCGGCATCGTAGAAGACGCGGCCGTTGGCGGTCCTGGTGCCGTTCTCGACCACGTCGTAGACGCGGATCAGCCGGTTGGGCTTCGCCCGGGCCTCGATGAGGTAGAGCTTGGACTCGTCCGGCGAGAAGCAGAGCCCGTTCGGCCCCGCCACGCCCTCGACCACGACGCTGGCCTGTCCCGTCTTCGGATCGATCCGGTAGACGTTGCCGGGAAGCTCCGGCGCGGCCATCGATTCGTGCGGATTCGGCCCGAAGTCCGGGTCGGTGAACCAGATCGCGCCGTCGGAATGGCAGACCACGTCGTTCGGCGAGTTCAGCGGCTTGCCGTCGAACCGGTCCATCAGCGTGGTCAGGCTGCCGTCGTGCTCGGTGCGGGTGACGCTGCGGGTCCTGTGCTGGCAGGTGACCAGCCGGCCCTGCCGGTCGCGGGTGTTGCCGTTGGCGTAGTTCGACGGCTTGCGGAACACCGAGAGCGCGCCGGACGCCTCCTCCCACTTCATGATCCGGTCGTTGACGACGTCGCTGAACAGCAGCGATCCCATGTCGCCGAACCAGACCGGGCCCTCGGCCCAGCGGAAGCCCGTGGCGATCCGCTCGACCGTCGCCGAGGCGAGCCGGTACTTGGCGAAGGCCGGGTCGAGGATCTCGACGGCCGGGTCCGGCACCCGCTGCGACGGCTCCCAGCCCGCCCCGGCCGCCCGCGTGGCGCCGAGCAGGGCCGCTCCGGCGAGCAGGCCCCTGCGCGCGATCGTCACCATGTTACCTCCCTGTGGTTGGGCCCGCCGCCTGTTGCCGACGGCTCGGGCCGGTCAGTGGATCTCGGGTTCCGGGATCCCCCCGGCGCCCTCCAGAAAGTCGAAGTCGCAGCCCTCGTTGGCCTGCCGCACGTGCTGGGCGAACAGCCGGTTGTAGCCCCGCGGATAGGCCCGGTCCGGCGGCCGGAACGCCTTCACCCGCGCCGCGATCTCGGCGTCGTCGAGATGCAGGTGGATCCGCCGCCCGGGCACGTCCACGGTGATGAGGTCGCCGTCGCGCACGGCCGCGAGCGGACCGCCCGCGGCCGATTCCGGCGCCACGTGCAGGATGCAGGCGCCGTAGCTCGTGCCGCTCATCCGCGCGTCCGAGATGCGGACCATGTCGCGCACGCCCTGCCGGAGCAGCACCTTGGGGATCGGCAGCATGCCCCATTCCGGCATGCCGGGGCCGCCGATCGGGCCGGCATTGCGCAGGATCATCACGTGGTCGGGCGTGACGTCGAGGTCGAGGTCGTTCACCGCCGCGCTCATCGCGTCGTAGCTGTCGAAGACCAGCGCGGGACCGGTGTGCTGCAGCAACCGCGGGTCGGCGGCCGGCGGCTTGATCACGCAGCCGTCGGGAGCGAGGTTGCCGTACAGGATCGCGGTCCCGCCCATGGCGACGATCGGCCGGTCGAGCGGCCGGATCACGTCGTCGTTGAACACCCGCATGCCGGCCAGCCCGTCGCCGATCGTGCCTCCGGTGACCGAGCGGGCGTCGAGGTGGAGGTGGGGGGACAGGCGCGCCATCAGGGCGCGGATGCCGCCCGCGATGTGGAAATCCTCCATGAGCCACTGACCCGAGGGCCGGAGGTTGGCGATGACCGGCACCTTCTGGGCGAACTCGTCGAACTCGGTGAGCTTGACCGGGATACCGGCCCGACCGGCCATGGCCACGAGGTGGATCATCGCGTTGGTGGAGCCGGCGAGCGCGTTGTGGACCACCAGCGCGTTGTCGACCGAGCGGCGGTCGAGGATGTCGGACGGCTTCAGGTCTTCCCAGATCATCTCGACGATGCGCCGGCCGCAGGCGCCGGCCATGCGCGGATGGTCGGCGTCGGCCGCCGGGATCGAGGCCGAACCGGGCAGCGATAAACCCAGGGCCTCGGTGATCGCCGTCATGGTCGAGGCCGTGCCCATGGTCATACAGGTTCCGGCGGAGCGGGCGATGCCCGCCTCCATGTCGTTCCATTCCTGCGCGGTGATGTTCCCGGCCTCCTTCTCGGCCCAGTACTTCCAGACATCCGAGCCCGAGCCCAGGATCGTCCCGCCGAAATGGCCGCGCATCATCGGTCCCGCCGGCAGGAACACCATCGGCAGGTTCATGGAGATCCCGCCCATCACCGTGCCGGGCGTGGTCTTGTCGCAGCCGCCCATCAGCACCGCGCCGTCCACGGGGTGCTGGCGCAGCAGTTCTTCCACCTCCATGGCCAGGAGGTTGCGGTAGAGCATCGTGGTCGGCTTGACGAAGTTCTCCGACAGCGACAGCGCCGGCAGCTCGATCGGGAAGCCGCCCGCCTGCCAGACGCCGCGCTTCACGTGCTCGACGCGCTCGCGGAAATGCTGGTGGCAGGGGTTGATGTCGCTCCAGGTGTTGATGATGCCGACGATCGGCTTGCCGGTGAAATCCGCCCGCTCGTAGCCCATCTGCAGCATGCGCGAGCGGTGGCCGAAGCTGCGCAGGTCGGTGGCGCCGAACCAGCGCTGGCTGCGCAGATCCTCCAGGGTCTTCTTGCGCGCGGTCATCGCTCTGTCTCCGGTCTCACGCGTTCGACCCGGCCGGGCGGCCCGCGACGAGCGTGATCGCCGCGGCGGCGAGCGCGCAAGCCGCCAGGAAATAGAGGCCGGCCTCGTAGGTCCCGGTGTAATCCTTCAGCCAGCCCAGGACGTAGGGGCCGACGAAGCCGCCGAGATTGCCGATCGCGTTGATCAGCGCGATCCCCCCGGCGGCCGCGGGCCCGGCCAGGAACTCCCCCGGCATCGCCCAGAAGGCGGGCTTGCTCCCGTAGAGCCCGATCGTGGCCACCGACATCGCCGCGAGCGCCCAGAGGCTGCCGAGCATGGGGCCGGAGACGACGAGGCCGAGGGCGGCGACCAGCGCGGCGATCGCGAAGTGCCAGCGGCGCTCGTCGCGCCGGTCCGACGACCAGCTCCAGGCGATCATGCCCAGGGTCCCGACGCCGTAGGGCACCGCCGTCGCGACCCCCGTCTCCCAGTCGGTGAGGTGCAGGCTCTTCAGGATCGGCGGCAGGAAGAAGGTGATGCCGTAGGTGGCGGTACCGATGCTGAAGTACATCGCGCCCAGCGCGAGCACGCGCCGGTCGGTCAGGACCTGCCCCAGAGTGAAGGGCCCGTGGGCCCGGACCGTGCCGTCCCGCTCCGCCGCGATCGCGGTCCCGAGCCACAACCGCTCCTCGGACGTGAGCCACGCGGCCTGTTCGGGCCGGTCGGTCATCAGCGCCAGGACCGCGAAGGCCAGCAGGATCGAGGGCGCCGCCTCGAGGAGGAACAGCCACTGCCAGCCGTGCAGGCCGAGCGCCCCGTCGAGCTGGAGCAGCGCCCCAGAGATCACCGCCGTGAGGGCGTTCGAGCCCGGGACCGCGAGGAACAGCGCGGCGACCACGCGCGCCCGGTACCGCTTCGGGAACCAGTAGGTGAAGTAGAGGATCACGCCGGGGAAGAAGCCGGCCTCGGCCACGCCCAGCAGGAAGCGCAGGGCGAGGAAGCTCGCCGGGCCGGTGATGAGCGCCATGCTGCCCGCCACCAGCCCCCAGGTGACCATGATCCGGGCGATCCAGAGCCGCGCCCCGGCGCGCTCCAGGAGGACGTTGCTCGGCACTTCGAAGATGACGTAGCCGAGGAAGAAGATGCCGGCCGCCCAGCCGTAGACCGTGGCGGAGAACCCGAACTCCCGGCTCAGCCCGAACGCCGCGAAGCCGACGTTGGTCCGGTCCATGTAGGCGACGAAGTAGATGAGGACGATCAGCGGCAGCAGACGCCGCGACACCTTGGCGACCGTCCGCCGCTCGATCTCCGGCGCCGCATCGCCCCCGCGCAACCCCGTCGCCATGGCGTCCCCCCGAGCCGAATCCGACGCGTCCCGGCCCTTTGCCGATCGCGGGCCGGGCCGGAGCGGGCCGGTGCGGCACGCTCAGCGGCCGGTCCGCGTCCGCCAGGCGGCGAAATCGGCGAGGCTCTGCTCGTCGGTGGCAGGGTAGAGGCCGAGGATTGTGCGGCCCTTGCGTACCTCCTCGGTGACGAAATCCTCGTAGGCGGTCATCTCCACGGCCTCGTCGGCGACCGCGTCAGCGAGGTGGGCCGGGATCACCGCGACGCCGTCGCCGTCGCCGACGATCACGTCCCCGGGAAAGACGGGCGCGTCTCCGCAGCCGATCGGCACGTTGATGTCGATCGCCTGGTGGACCGTGAGGTTCGTCGGTGCCGACGGGCGCGCGTGGTAGCTCGGCATCTCGAGCCGGGCGATCTCGTCGGCATCGCGGAAGCCCCCGTCGGTGACGAGCCCGGCGCAGCCGCGCACCATCAGCCGCGTGGCCAGGATCGAGCCGGCGGACGCCGCGCGCGCGTCCTTGCGGCTGTCGATCACCATCACGGCGCCGGGCGGGCACTCCTCCACGGCCTTGCGCTGCGGGTGCGCGCGGTCGCGGAACACCGTGATCGGGTTCAGGTCCTCCCGGGCCGGGATGTAGCGCAGGGTGTAGGCCTCGCCGACCATCGTCGGGCCGCCGGCCTTCAGGGGCAGAACGCCCTGGATCATCTGGTTGCGGAAGCCGCGCTTGTAGAGGGCGGTCATCAGCGTGGCCGTGCTGACGGTCTTCAGCTTGGCGCGCGTCTCAGGGGACAACCCGGACATCCGCTTCTCCTCCCCGGGCCTCGGTCTCGGCACCCGCGGACGGTGACAATCACGCGTCGCTTGCGCCGGCCTTGGCTCCCGCCCGCGCTGGGCGCGGACTGATATCCCAGCTCTTGAGTAACACGGGGCGCCGCGCCATTGTCAACCGGCGCGGGTCGCGACCGACCCGAGCGGAGATCGACGGGGAAGCCCTTGGCCGAATTGGACTTTGCGGGCGGCAGCGCCTCGACGGCGGAGGCGCGCAGGCCGCGCTCGCTGGCCGAGACTGCCTACGACGCCATCGAGCAGATGATCATCAGCCGCCGCCTCGCGCCAGGCGCGATGGTCTCCGAGGGCGAACTCGGCGCGGAGCTGGGCCTCGGCCGGACTCCGGTCCGCGAGGCCCTGGCACGGCTGAAGACGATCGGGTTCGTGGAGGTCCACCCGCGCCGCGGCGTCCTCGTCACCCAGGTCGACATCATCAGGCACCTCGAGCTGCTGGAGGTGCGGCGGCCCCTCGACGAGACCGTGGCCCGCTGCGCCATCGCGCGGGGCACCGAGGACGACATGGCGCGGCTGCTGGACCGCGTCGGCGGGCTGCGCCGCACCGCGGAGGCCCGCGACCGGGAAGCGTATTTCCGGCACAAGCGCGCCCTGCACGAGGGGCTGGTCGGCGCCGCCTACAACCCGACGCTCGCCGGCACCATGGCGGCGCTGCACGCGCAGTCGCGACGGTTCTGGTACACCTACGAGCCGACCGCGAGCTTCCCGGACTGCGCGGCGATCCACGCGGCGATCGTGTCGGGCATCGCGGCGCGCGACGCGGGGGCGGCCCTTGCCGGGATCGGGACGCTGTTCGACTTTCTCGACCGGATGACACGCCGGGCCCTCGACCGGCGCCCCCTGGTCTGACAGGTTGACCGCCCCGAACCCGCCCCTATCCTGAGACTGGGATATCAGACGCATCTCAGCGGCGGGCGGATTTACGGCCGATCCCGGCGCCACGCCCCGGACGCGGCCCGAGCGCCAGGGAGGAACGGCTTGAGCGGATTGCCCCCACGCACCGGCGCGCAGGTGCTCGTCGACCAGCTCCGCGCGCAGGGCGTCGAGCGCGTGACCTGCGTCCCCGGCGAGAGCTATCTCGCGGTGCTCGACGCCCTGCGCGACAGCGGCATCGACGTGCTGGTCTGCCGGCAGGAGGGCGGCGCGGCGATCATGGCCGAGGCCGCCGGTAAGCTCACGGGCCGCCCTGGCATCTGCTTCGTGACCCGGGGTCCCGGCGCCACCAACGCCTCCGCCGGCGTGCACATCGCCCGCCAGGATTCGACGCCGATGATCCTGTTCGTCGGCCAGATCGCCCGGCGGATGCGGGACCGCGAGGCCTTCCAGGAGGTCGACTACCGCCAGATGTTCGGCGGCGTCGCCAAGTGGGCGGTGGAGATCGACGACGCGGCGCGGATCCCGGAGATCCTCGCCCGGGCTTTCCGGGTCGCGATGCAGGGCCGCCCGGGTCCCGTCGTTGTCGCCCTGCCGGAGGACATGCTCGACGACGTCGCGGCCGTGCCGGACGCGCCGCGCGTCGTCCCGGCCGCGCCGGCCCCGTCGGGGGACGACGTCGCGCGCCTGCGGGCCATGCTGGCGGAGGCGCGGCGGCCGGTGGTGCTGCTCGGCGGCTCCCGCTGGACGGAAGGCGCCGTCGCCGTTCTGGCCGCCTGGGCCGAGCGCCACGACCTGCCGGTGGCGGTCTCGTTCCGGCGGGCCCAGCTCTTCCCCGCCGACCACCCGAACTTCGCGGGCGAGCTCGGGATCGGGCCCAACCCGGCGCTGCTCGCCCGGATCCGGGAGGCGGACCTGCTGCTGATGGTGGGCGGGCGCCTCTCCGAGATGCCGGCGCAGTCCTACGGCCTGCTCGGCATCCCCGATCCCGGCCTGCCGCTGGTCCACGTCCACGCCGACGCGGGGGAGCTCGGCCGGGTCTACCAGCCGGCACTGGCGATCGAGGCGGCGCCCGAGACCTTCTGCGCGGTCCTGCCGGAGTTCGAGGCCACCGGCACCGGCCGCGCCGCCGAGGCCCATGCCGCCTACTGCGCGTGGTCCGAGACGCCGGAGCTGAAGCCCGGCGCGTTCCAGTACGGCGCGGCGATCGCGTGGCTGCGCCAGCGGCTGCCGCCGGACGCGGTGATCTGCAACGGCGCCGGCAACTTCGCCACCTGGGTCCACCGCTATTACCGGTTCCGCGCCTTCGGCACGCAGCTCGCACCGACCTCCGGCTCGATGGGCTACGGCCTGCCCGCCGCCGTGATGGCGAAGCGCAGCCGCCCGGAGCGGATCGTCGTGGCGCTGGCCGGCGACGGCGACGTGATGATGACCGTGCAGGAATTCGCGACCGCGGTTCAGTACGGGATCGCCGTCGTGGTGGTGGTGCTCGACAACGGCATGTACGGCACGATCCGGATGCACCAGGAGCGCGAGTATCCCGGCCGCGTCTCGGCGACCGAGCTGCGCAACCCCGACTTCGCGGCGCTGGCCCGCGCCTTCGGCGGCCACGGCGAACGGGTGGAGCGCACCGAGGAGTTCGCCCCCGCCTTCGAGCGCGGCCTCGCCTCCGGGCTGCCGGCCATGATCCACTGCCTCGTCGATCCCGAGGCGCTCACCCCGACCATGACCCTCGCGGCCATCCGCGAGAAGGCCCTGGCGGCGCAGCGGGGCTGACCGCCCGCGCGCGCCGTCCCGGTGCGGCCCGCCCGCACCCCCACCGAGAGGAGCAGCTCATGACCCTGCGCGGCGAGAACCTGATCGGCGCCGAGGCGCGGCGCGGCACCGAGGCGGCCTTCCGGGCCGTCGAGGCGGCCACCGGACAGGCCCTGGAGCCGGATTTCCCGGGCGCGAGCCGGGGCGACCTCGACCGGGCCTGCGCGCTCGCCGAGGCCGCCTTCGACACCTTCCGCGAGACCGACCCGGAGGCGCGGGCCGGCTTCCTGGAAGCGATCGCCGCGAACATCCTGGAGATCGGGGACGACCTCGTCACTCGCTGCATGGCCGAGACGGGGCTGCCCCGGCCGCGGATCGAGGGCGAGCGCGCCCGGACGGTCGGCCAGCTGCGCCTGTTCGCCGGCGTCGTCCGCGAGGGCAGCTACGTCGAGGCGCGGATCGACCCGGCCCTTCCGGACCGCAAGCCGCTTCCCCGTCCGGACCTGCGCCTGCGCCGGATCGCCGTCGGCCCGGTGGCGGTGTTCGGCGCCTCGAACTTCCCGCTGGCCTTCTCGGTGGCGGGGGGCGACACCGCCTCGGCCCTGGCGGCGGGCTGCCCGGTGGTGGTCAAGGCCCATCCCGCCCATCCCGGCACCTCGGAACTGGTCGGCCGCGCCGTCCAGAAGGCGGTTGCGTCCTGCGGCCTGCCGGAGGGGACCTTCTCGCTGCTGTTCGATGCCGGCCAGTCGATCGGGCAGGGGCTGGTGGCCGATCCCCGGATCGCGGCCATCGGCTTCACGGGCTCGCGCCGGGGCGGCACCGCCCTGATGGCGATCGCGGCCGGGCGCCCGTCGCCGATCCCGGTCTACGCCGAGATGAGCAGCATCAACCCGGTGCTGCTGTTCCCCGGCGCGCTCGCCGCGCGGGGCGCCGCGATCGGCAAGGCCTTCGCGGCCTCGCTGACGCTCGGCGCCGGGCAGTTCTGCACCAATCCCGGCCTGATCCTGGCGCTGCCGGGTCCGGGTCTCGACGCCTTCCTCGAGGCGGCCGGCGCGGCCCTGCGCGAGAGCCCGGCCGCGACCATGCTGACACCCGGCATCCAGCGCGCGTACCGCGAGGCCGTGGCGCGGGTGGCCGGCCACGCCGCCGTCACCCGCATCGCCGAGGGCGCGGAGGGCGGGGCGACCCAGGGCCGGGCGACCCTGTTCGCCGCGGACTCGGACGTGTTCCTGGCGGATCCCGAGCTGCAGGAGGAGATGTTCGGCGCCTCGGGGCTCGTGGTGCGCTGCGCGGACTTCGCCGCGATGCGGGCGGTCCTGGAGCGTCTGGAGGGTCAGCTCACGGCCTCGCTGCACCTCGCGCCGGAGGATCACGCGGCCGCCCGGGACCTGCTGCCGCTTCTGGAGCGCCGCGTCGGCCGGATCCTGGTGGACGGGTTCGGGACCGGCGTCGAGGTGGCGCACGCCATGGTGCATGGTGGGCCTTACCCGGCGACCTCTGACGGGCGCACGACCTCGGTGGGCAGCCTCGCGATCGACCGGTTCCTGCGGCCGGTGAGCTACCAGGACGTCCCCGACGCCCTGCTGCCGGCGGCGCTCCAGGCCGCCAACCCGCAGGGCCTGCCCCGCCGGATCGACGGCACGCCCGAGCGCCGCTGAGCGGCGGCTTGCGGGGGCCGGGAGGCCGCGATCCGCCGCTTGCCAGGGGCGGGCGCGGCGTCTAGACAGCCTCCGCTCACCTTGGGGCGTCGCCAAGTGGTAAGGCAGCGGTTTTTGGTACCGCCATTCCCAGGTTCGAATCCTGGCGCCCCAGCCAAATTTCCCAAGGAAAACATCACCTTCGGGGCCGGGACTGAGCGGGTCCGCCGGAACGCGCGGTGTCGCCCCGCGGCACGAAAATCCGCACGGTCCCGAACGGCCCGCGGGCCGTCCGGCGCCGGTGCTCCGCACCGTGAGGCCGAGACGACCGCTGTGGAGAGCGAGACCGCGACGGCTGAGCCCTTCACGATCCCGACAGGCCACCACGTCGACGTGGCCCAGGCTATCGAAATGCGCTCTCAGGCGACGAGCCTCCGCGCCGGCGCTGCGCTGCACGTGGCCGAGAGCGCGATCAACATGAGTTTCCCGAGGACGACATGAGCGACGTGCCCGATCCGAAGCGGAAGGCGATCGCCGACAGCGTGCTGGTTCGTCTCAGCACGTTCGCGTTGGGCATCGGCCTGTACGACGGCATCGCCCGGAGCATCGTCGAGAAGGCGGTCGCCGACATGCCGGAGGCCACCGTCGAGCAGATCGCGGCGGCGGCGCGGATGATGATGCTGTTCGTGTCGGGCTGAGAGCGGTACATGGCCGGGACAGCGACCCTGCTGGCGTATCCGGTGAAGGGATGACCGCGTGATCCTGCCTCCCCTCCGCCGGACCGCGGCCGACGCGCGGACGGTGGCCACCGTCGCCCACGACGGCCAAGTCGACAAGGCCGGCAGGCCGTATATCGAGCATCTTGCGCGCGTGGCTGCCGGCGTGCTCGGGCTGTCGGAAGGGTGCCCGTTCTGGTCCGACCTGGAGCGGGACGAGGCGCTGCAGGCCGCGTGGCTGCACGATGTGGTCGAGGACACCCGCTACGGGTTCGGGGACTTGGCCAAGGAGGGCTTCAGCGACAACGTGCTGACCTCGGTCGCCATGCTCACGAAGCCCGGAGGTCGCGTCACCTACGCGGCCTGGATCAACAACATCGCGAAAGTGGGCACCCTCCGGGCGACCCTCGTCAAGCTCGCCGACCTCGAGGACAATTCGGATCCCGGGCGTCTGGCGCTCCTGCCCGCGGAGACCCGCGAGCGGCTTCATCTCAAGTACGAGCCTGCCAAGGCAATCCTGCGCGCGGCGGCGGCGGCGAAGGGCTGGCTCGGTTCACCGACGACGGTCGAAGGCAGCGGGCCGCGTTAGCCCAGCGCCTTGCCCATGCGGCGAAGCTTCGCGCGACCGGCGCCGTCCCGCTGTCACGGCCGCGGCATGCGCGGCGACCCGCGCCGCGACACCCCTGATAGCTCGGCGCCGAACCGCCCGCGCGCGTGCACCGCGACAGCGAAGCCGCCGTCGACGGTCAGATGGAGAAGCCGCTCGTCCATCTCGGTCAGCATGGGGTCGGGCTTCACGCGATCGACCAGCCCGTCATCGATCGAGGTCGGCCAGACGACGTGCACCTCCCGGAATGTCACAGCGAACAGGATCGTCAGCATGAACGGCACCCGGTGGCCGAAGCTGTCCCCGAAGAGCAGCGGCCGCCCGCGACCAAGGCCCGGACAATCGAGGGAAGGTCAAATCATCCTCTTCCTAGATCTTGGACGTGCGCCAGCGCACGCGATTTACAATGCTCGCGGTTCGCGCGCGGATGAAGAGCCGATCATGTGAACGTTAATACAAGGGGCCTCGATCTCTGGGGGCATCGCGTGAGCCGTACGTATCCGAACACTCGCAGAGGGCGAGCTTTGCTGTTCAGCCGTCAAGCTGAGCCGACCATTCGGACGTCGGATCTGGTGGGAGCCACGGCCGGGGTCGCACTCTTGGGCGGCCTGTGCTTGCTGCTCGTGGCCCTGCTCACGAGCGAGGCCCAGGGGTTCACGGATCTCACGTCGATCCTCACGGACAGCTAGAGTAATACCCGACCCTGTTGCGGCCGGACGCGCGCCCGCTTCCGGGCCGCGTGACGGTGTCGCGCATCCCGGTCAGGCTGCCGCACGTCGCGCGGGCGGCACCGCTCCCGCGGCGCGGGTCCCAACGAGGCGCCCGGTTCCGGCAGCGGCGAGGCCGCGGGTTCCAGGTCCCGGCCGTTCGTCCCGCCCCGACCCGCCTCGGCCCTCGACCGCGTGCCGGATTCCTGCACGATGGGCGATCGGGACGCGAGGACGCGGGCGGCGCCCGCCGCCCTGGCGCGGGACAGCACTCCGGAAGACCATCGCGGCTCGGCGGGAGGCGGTTTCGCGGCGCCCGAGGGGCACGCGGCGATCGCCGACGGCGGTTCGCACAGGCGTTCGGTCGGAAGAGCGTTGAAACGCGGCCGCCATTCGGAAAGGCTCGCTCCGCCCTATCCGCATCGCCCCCCGGAGGTGAAGACCCTGTGCCGCACGCGACCGAACTGATCGCCATCATCGCCCTCGGGCTGACCCTCGCCTTCATCTGCGGGATGGTCGCGCAGCGCCTCAGGCTGCCGCCGCTGGTCGGATACCTGGTCGCGGGCGTCCTCGTCGGCCCCTACACGCCGGGCTTCGTGGGCGACAGCAACCTCACGGGCCAGCTCGCCGAGATCGGCGTCATCCTGCTGATGTTCGGGGTCGGGCTGCACTTCTCGTTCAAGGACCTGATGGCCGTGCGCGCCATCGCCCTGCCCGGAGCGGTGGTGCAGATCGCGGCGGCGACCGCCATGGGGATCGGCCTCGCCTTCGCCTGGGGCTGGACCCTCGGGCAGGGCCTGGTCTTCGGCCTCGCCCTCTCCGTCGCGAGCACGGTGGTCCTGCTCCGCGCGCTGGAGGAGCGCGGCCTCCTCGACACGGACAACGGCCGCATCGCGGTGGGCTGGCTCATCGTCGAGGATCTGGCGATGGTGCTGACCCTCGTGGTCCTGCCCGCCCTCGCGCCCTCGCTCGGGGGCGAGGCCCGGGGCCTCGGGCACGGCACGGCCCACGCCCTCACGGACCTCGTCGCCCAGCTCGTCGGACCGGAGTACGCGCAGAGCCTCGCGCTCACCGTCGTTCTGACGCTCGCCAAGGTCGCGGTCTTCGCGGGGCTGATGCTGGTGGGCGGACGCCGCTTCGTGCCCTGGCTGCTCGACCAGGCGGCGCGCACCGGCTCGCGGGAGCTGTTCACCCTAGCGGTCCTGGCCCTGGCCCTGGGCATAGCCTTCGGCTCGGCGGAGCTGTTCGGGGTCTCCTTCGCCCTCGGGGCCTTCTTCGCCGGGATGGTGCTCGCCGAGTCCGATCTCAGCCATCAGGCGGCCGCCGATTCGCTGCCGCTGCAGGACGCCTTCGCGGTCCTGTTCTTCGTGTCGGTCGGGATGCTGTTCGATCCGGGGATCCTCCTGCGCGCGCCGCTCTCGGTCCTGGCGGTGCTCGGCGTCATCATGGTCGGCAAGTCCCTCGCGGCCGTCGCCATCGTGCTGGCCTTCCGGCACCCGCTCGGCACGGCCCTGACGATCGCCGCGAGCCTCGCCCAGATCGGCGAGTTCTCCTTCATCCTGGTATCGCTCGGCCTGTCGCTGAAGCTGCTGCCCGAGGAAGGCCGCAACCTGATCCTGGGCGGAGCCCTGCTGTCGATCACGCTGAACCCGCTCTTCTTCGCCCTGGCAGCGCGGATCGAGCAGGTCTTCGCTGACCGGCCGGACCTTGCCGCCCGCTTCGCGCGCAAAGGCGCGGCCGACGTCGCCATCTCGGGCGGGGAGCCGCCGCGACGGGACCACGTCGTGATCATCGGCTTCGGGCGCGTCGGCAGCAGCATCGGCGCGACGCTGGAGACCTGGGACCTGCCCTACGTGGTGGTGGAGCGCGACCGGCGCCGCGTGCTGGCCCTGCGCGCGGCCGGCACGCAGGCCGTGTTCGGCGACGCGACCGCGCCCGGCATCCTCGAGGCGGCCGGTATCGGCACCGCGCGCCTGCTCGTCGTCGCCACGCCCGACGCGCATCAGGCCCGTCGCCTCGTTGAGGCCGCGCGCGCCGCCAACCCGGGGATCGACACCGTGGTCCGCACGCACAGCGAGGCGGAACGTCGGCATCTCGAGGAGGACGGCGTCGGCCTCGTGCTGATGGGCGAGCGGGAGCTGGCCCTCGGCATGTCCTTCTACGCGCTGCGCAGTCTCGGCGTGCGCGAAGGCGAGGCGCGCGTCTTCATCGACACGGCGCGCGCGGAGAGCCGGAGCGACGCGGAGGTCACCGTCGGGCCGGTGAAGGGGACCCCCGAGCTGCGCCATCAGCACGACCGCGACGGGGCGGACCTGTCGTGACGCGGGACCGCGGGGGCGGCCCGGTCGTGGCCGCTCCCACACGGGGCAGCGGCGGATGTCGGCGGCCGGGGGGCCGCCGTCAGAGGTAGCTCAGGACCGGCGATGTCGAGGCCCGCTTCAGGCGCACCATGGCGCGGCACGCCAGCCAGAGGGGAACGCTCACGGCGGCCGCGACGAGCCAGAGCGCGAGGGGCGAGCCGGCCTCCACCCGTCCCGACGCCCCGGCGAGGCCCAGCGCCACCGCGCCGTCGTAGAGGACGCGCAGCAGCGCGAGATGGAGCAGGTAGAAGAACAGCGGCGCGCCGCCGAAGACGCGCAGGCCGCCGAGGAGCCGCTGCGGCATCACCTCGAACAGCGCCAGCAGGCCGAGACCGAGGCCGAGGGTCAGCAGCAGGAAGTCGGCCGAGGGCGGGTACTTGGTCAGGTTGACGAAGGACAGCACCGTGGCGAGCGGCGTGGCCCCCGCCTGCCACGGCACCGGCTCGCCGTAGCCGTTGAGCCCGCGCAGGACGAGGAAGCCGACCAGGGCGGCCGCCCCCAGCCCGAGGAGCCCCGCGCGTCGGCGCGCGGCGTCGACACCGCCGGCGAAGAGCGGCCCCAGGGCGTAGCCGGCCGCGATCACGCCGATCCAGGGCAGGAGCGGGTACGAGGTCCGCGCCAGCCCGCCCCAGGGCAGCGCGATCATCCCGCGCTGGTGCAGGATCGACCAGAGCACGTAGCCGGGCTCGTCCGCCCGGATCGCGACCCCGTCCAGCAGGTTGTGGCCGAGCATGAGCGCCAGGGCCCCGGCCACGAGGGCGGCCCGCGGCAGCCAGAGCAGGCCGGCCAGCGCCACCATGCAGAGACCGATCACCCAGATCACCTGCAGGTACAGGATCGGCGGCCGGACGCTGCCGGCCCAGGCGACGTTGACGAGCGTCACTTCCAGCAGGATCAGGAGCAGACCGCGCTTGAGCAGGAAGGCGGCGGTCGCCCGCGCGCCGTGCCTCTGCCCGTAGAGGCACGCCGAGAGGCCGGTGAGCAGGACGAAGACCGGCGCGCAGAGGTGCGAGGCAGCCCGTGTCAGGACCAGGTCGGGCGGCGTCGCGGCGAGGTCCATCGGGTCGCGGACCTGCGCGTGCAGGTAGAAGAACTCCCGCACGTGGTCGACGAGCATCAGCAGCATCACCAGCCCGCGCAGGGCGTCGATGGAGCCGACGCGCCGCGATGCCGCCGGACCGCCGGGTGCGGCGGCGGGCACCCAGGACGATGCGACCATCAGGAGCGCGCCGCCGTGCCGAGGGTGCCCCGCGGGGGAGCGCCGATGTCGGCTCGGACGCCGCCGGCGATCGCGCGGAATGCCGGCGTCCATCGAGCGGCGCGGTCCTGGCGGCGGCTCGCACGGGCACCGGCCTGCGCGCGGAGGGCCTGCGGATCGGTGATCAGGACGTTCTCCTGCGCGAGGGGCCGTGGCGCGTCGGTCGCGCCGCGGCGGGTGACGGGGTCGAGCGCGATTCCGGTCTCGTACCCGAACCCGGCCTCGGGGCGAAGGGCCGGCTGGCCCCGTCGATGCCGGTGCCGGACCGGAAGGAAGCCGCCTCTCCGTGTCGGGGGCACGGCCTGGGCTCGTCCGGGGCACGGCCAGCCGGCCCGGATCACGGCACCGGCCGCTCGCGGGCGTACCGGACCGGCGGCCGGCCGACGTGCCGGGCGAAGGCGACGCTGAACGTGCTCGCCGAGCTGTAGCCCACCCGCGCGGCTACCTCGGCCATCCCGACCGCCTCGCGGCGCAGCAGATCCTTCGCCAGCGCCATCCGCCACGCCAGCAGGTACTCCATCGGGGCGACCCCGACCGCGCGGCGGAACCGCTCGAAGAACGTGGACCGGGAAAGGCCCGCCTCGCGCGCGAGCGCGGCCACCGTCCAGCTCGCCGTCGGCCGGTCGTGCATCCGCCGCAGGGCGGCGGCGAGCCGGTCGTCGGCGAGCCCGCGCAGCAATCCCGAGGGCGCCGCCGGCCCGGCGGTGGCGCGCAGCGCCTCGATCAGCACGACCTCCAGCAGGCGCGCCAGGACCACGTCGCGGCCCGGCCGGTCGGCGCGGGTCTCCTCGTTCACGAGGCCGAGCAGAGTGGTCAGCCGGGCGGCGCCGCGCACATGGACATACCGGGGCAGCAGCGAGACGAGCAGATCCGCGTCGCTCGACGCGAAGACGCAGTGGCCCACGAGCATCCGGACATTCGGCGGCCCCTCGGCGTCGCCGAGCCGGAACACGCCGGGGCTCAAAGCGACGGGACGCTGCGCTGCGCGCCGCGGGGGCGGCGGCTCGAGGCTGGTGGTGGTGAACGCGTGGGCCGCGGGGATGAGGACGAAGTCGCCCTCTCCGAGCACGATCCCGGCCTCGCCGTCGATCGCGAGGCGGCACCCGCCCTCGAGCACGGCGGCGTAGAACGGAAGCCCGGAATCCGTGCGCCGCACCGCCCAGTGACCGGAGCCGGTGACGAGCTTGGACAGCGGGGCGCTCGGCCGGAGGAGGCCGACCACCTGGGTGAGCGGATCGGGCATTCTCGGACGCTCGCCAATGCGAAACGGACTTGCGCACGTATCAGGTCCGGCCCGCGCTCCCTATCACCCCGTTGCCGCTTCTGCACGGGAGTTCCCATGAACACGATCCTGATCACCGGCTGCTCGTCCGGCTTCGGCCTGGAGACGGCCCGGACCTTCCTCGAACGGGGCTGGCGCGTGGTCGCCACGATGCGCCGGCCGCGGAGCGACCTGCTGCCGCCCTCCGATCGTCTGAGCATCCTGCCGCTCGACGTGACCGACCACGACAGCATCGACCGCGCGGTCACGGCGGCCGGACCGGTCGACGCGCTGGTCAACAACGCCGGCGTCGGGCTCCTGAACGCGCTGGAGGGCGTCTCGATGGACGCCGCGCGGGAGGTGTTCGAGACCAACACCCTCGGCACCATCGCGATGACCCGAGCGGTGCTGCCGCAGTTCCGGGCGCGCCGCGCGGGCGTCGTCGTCAACGTGACGTCGAGCGTGACGCAGCGCCCGCTGCACCTGCTGTCCGTCTACACGGCGAGCAAGGCGGCGGTGAACGCCTTCACCGAGTCCCTGGCGCTGGAACTCGAACCGTTCGGCATCCGCGCCCGGCTGGTCATTCCCGGACGGGCCCCGGAGACCGCGTTCGGCGCCAACGCGCGCGCCCGCATGGGCATGGACATCCCCGAAGCCTACGCGGCGGTGGCCGCGAAGGTCTTCGCCGGCATCCAGCAGGCGGACGGGGACCTGACCCGGTCCTCGGACGTGGCGGAGGCGGTGTGGCGCGCGGTGACGGACCCGTCGTGCCCCATGCGTCTGCCGGCCGGCGCCGACGCGGTGGCGTGGGCCAAGGCGAGCTGAGGGCGGGCTGAGGGCGAGCTGAGAGCTGGCTGAGGGCGGCGGCGAACCGCGCAGGCCCCGGCCCGGAGGTCCGGGATCCCGACGCGGGAGCCCGGGCTCAGGACGGATCCGCGAGCGCGCCGGCCTTCCGGCGCGGATCCAGGGCGCGATGCAGCATGCGGCCGAGCTGCTCGGCCGAGTACGGCTTGTGCAGCAGCGTGAAGTCGTGGGCGTCCGACTGCGCGAGCACGTGGCTGTAGCCCGAAGTCAGCACCACGGGCACCTGCGGCGCGCGCCTCCGGAGCTCCTGCGCGAGCGCGACGCCGCCCATGCCGGGCATCACCACGTCCGAGAAGACCAGGTCGTATCTGTGCGCCGCCCGCCCGAGCTCCTCCAGCGCCTCCTCGGCGTTGGCCGCCCAGGTCGGCCGGTAGCCCAGATCCTCCAGGATCTGCGTCGCGAACTGCCCGACGCCGACATTGTCCTCCACGACCAGGACGCGCTGCCCGCTCCCGAGCGGCGCGAGGTCGGAATCCTGCAGGCGGTCACCCGCCGGCCGCTCCTCGGACGCCACCTCCGGCAGGTAGAGGGTGAACGCGGTGCCCGCAGCGAGGGTGCTGCGCACGTCGACGTCGCCGCCCGACTGCTTGGCGAAGCCGAAGACCTGGGACAGGCCGAGGCCGGTCCCCTTGCCCACCTCCTTGGTGGTGAAGAACGGCTCGAAGATCCGCCCGATCCGCTCGGGCGGGATGCCCGTGCCGGTGTCGATCAGCGACACGGCCGCGAAGGGCTTCCGGGACCCGGCATGGCCGCGGATGGCCGGCAGGGCCGCGCCGCAGGTCACGCGCAGGGTCAGCGTGCCTTCCCCGTCCATGGCGTCGCGGGCGTTGACCGCCATGTTGACGAGCGCGGTCTCGAACTGGCTCACATCCGCCCGGATCAGGCAGGTCGCCTCCGGCACCTCGGTCACGACCTGCACCCGCGCGCCGGTCAGCGTGTCGAGCATGTCGGCGATCGCCCGCACCCTCTGGCCGACCTCGAACACCTCGGGCTTGAGGGCCTGCCGGCGGGCGAAGGCCAGCAGCTGGCCGGTGAGCTTCGCGGCCCGCTCCACGGTCTCGGAGACCGCGTCGAGGTAGCGGCGCTTGCGGACCTCCGGCAAATCGGGCCGGCGCAGGAAGTCGACGGACGAGCGGATGATGGTCAGCAGGTTGTTGAAGTCGTGGGCGACGCCGCCGGTGAGCTGGCCCACCGCCTCCAGCTTCTGCGACTGGCGCAGCGCCTCCTGCGCCTGGGCCAGCTCGGCCTGACCGCGCAGCCGCTCGGTGACGTCCATGACGAACTGGTAGCAGCCCGTGCGCTCGCCCCGCGCGTCGCGCAGGGTGCGGAAGCTGATCTCGTAGTAGGGGCGCGCCCGCTCCGCGTCGCCGAACTCCTCGACCAGGGTGATCTCCTCGCCGGCGAGCCCGCGCCCCCACCCCGCCCGCACCTGCGCCTGATGCTCGGGCTGGTCGGCCAGCAGGTCGAGCATGTTGTCGCCCACCTTCGGCCTCACGCCGTAGATGCGCGCGAACTCGTCCGCATTCGCCTTGTTGATCGCCAGGATGTTGTAGTCGAGATCGGCCGCCATCACCATGATGTCGGTTCTCTCGACGATCGTGGCGAAGAGATTGCGCTCCGCGGTGCGCTCGGAGACCTGCAGCTCCAGGGTCTCGTTCAGGTCCTGGAGGCGGCGCTCGCTCTCGGCGAGCCGCGTCTCGGCCTCCTTGCGCCGGCTGAGATCGGCCGTGACGATCAGCAGGCTCTTGAGCCTGCCGTCCGCGTCGTCGAGGCGCCGGATGCTGCTGCTGGCCCAGATCGCGCTGCCGTCCGGGCGGAGATAGCGCTTGTCGAGGGTGACATCGCGGTCCGTCTCGAGGGCCCGCGCCAGCGCGGCCGCGCTCGGCGCCCGGTCCGCGGGATCGGTCACGTCGGCGACGCCGAGCCGCAGCAGCGCCTCGGCCGGGCGCCCGAGGATCCGGCACAGCTCGGTGTTGACCCGCAGGAAGCGCCCCGCGGCATCCACCTCGGACAGGCCGACCGAGGCGCCGGCGAAGATCGCCGCCAGGTGCTCCTCGCTCTTGCGCAGGGCCGCCTCCGCGCGGGCGCGCTCGATCGCCGCCTTCACGCGCTCGCCGACGTCGCGGATCAGGTTCCCCTCGGCGGTGGTCCAGGCGCGCGGCACCGCGCTCTGCACCGCGAGCAGGCTCACCCACTCCGCGCCGCGGAACAGCACGACGTCGACGAAGGCCGCGACCTCGCGGGATCCGAGGCCGGCGCGCGCCGCCTCGCTGAAGCGGGGATCGGCGGCCACGTCCTCGACCGCGACCACGGTCCCGTCGCGGTAGGCGGCCAGCAGGTCGGGGCCGAACGCCGCCAGGGAATGCTCCCCGACGATCGAGCCGACGCCCCGGACGTATTCCCGCTCGACCTTCATCAGGCTGCCGGCGATCTCGGCGTAGAAGACGCGGCTCGCGCCGACGCGCTCGCCGAGGCGCCGCGAGGCCACCGCGACGATCTCCGCCGACGCGGTCAGCGGACGGAGCGTGTCGCTGAGATCGAGCAGGAAGGATTGCCGCTCCTCGTTGTCCCGGCGCGACGCCTCCGTCTCGCGCGGACGGCTGGCGGCGGCCGCCTGACCGGCGATCGCCGTGCAGGTCCCGACGAGGCCGGTGACGCGCCCCGCCGTGTCCCGGACCGGCACCAGGGAGAGCGCGAAGCGCGCCGCGTCGGCACCCCCGTCGCCGTGGAGGAGGGGCTCACCCTCCGCCGTGTGGACCGGCCGGCCGGCATAGGCCCTGTCCACGAGGGGCGCGAGACCGGCCCCGACCCCGCCCCAGACCGCGAGACAGTCCCGGCCGAGGGCCGCGGGATGCCGGTCGCCGAGGATCTCCGCGTAGAGATCGTTGTACAGGAGCCGCCGCTCGGGGCCCCAGAGGATGAACGTCGGCCGGTTCGCGCCGAACATGACTCCGACGAGGGTCGTCAGCGATTCGGGCCAGGCGAACAGCGCGCCGAGGGGCGTGCTGTCCCAGTCGTGCGCGCGCAGGAGCACAGCCATCGCGCCGCCGTCGGCGAGGAAGGCCGGGTCGCAGATCGGGGCGTCAGATCTCCCGTGCATGGCGTCCTGACGCGGCTTCGACGGGCATCGGGGGTCCCTCGCGCGATGGGGTCTCGGCGAGACTCGACCCGGCCCGTTCGATCGTCGGGGCGGCATCGCGCATCTGGCCGCCCGGCATGCCAGACCGGTCCCACGTGACGCCGAGCTTGTCAAAGCCGGGATAGCGCCCGCGTGGCCGGATCGCAGGATCCTGATGCCGCCGGTGCCCTCAGGAGACGGCGGCCGGGCGACGCGCCGGGTCGGCGGAGGCGAGATGGCGCCGCAGCGTCAGCGCCAGGGCGTTCGAGCGCCACGGCCGCCGGACGATGTCGGCGACGGGAACCGCCGCGAGGAGTTCCGGCTGCACCGCGTCGGTCGACGACAGCGAGAGCACGATCGGCCGCCCGGAGATCCGCGCGGCGCGGTGCGCGAAGGCGAGGCCCGAGAGATCGGCGAGACGGTTTTCGACGATCAGCAGATCGAACCGCCCCGGCTCCCGCCGCAGGACGGCCAGGGCCGCCTCGGGGTCCGCGTAGCCGACCGGCTCGTAGCCGAGCGCCGCCAGCGTCTCCTCGTCGTCTTGGACCGACCGGCGCGTGCGCCCGACCAGCATCACGGTCCCGCCGGCCGCCGCGCCGGCCGCGGCCTGCGGGATCACGGGCAGCCACACCGCGAAGGTGCTGCCGCTGCCCGGCGCGCTGCGCACGTCGAAGGCGCCGTCGTGCTCCTGAACGAACTCGAAGGCGGTGGCGAGCCCGAGGCCGGTGCCGGCCGGGCGGGTGGTGAAGAACGGCTCGAAGATCCGCGCGAGCGTGGCCTCGTCCATGCCGCGGCCGGTGTCGGACACGCGGATCCGGACGTAGGCGCCGGGCCGCAGGGTGCCGTGGGTCAGGGCGCTCGACCGCGGCAGGGCGACGTGGTCAAGCCGCACGTCGACGGCCGCGCCCGGCGCGGAGGCCTGGACGGCGTTGCGGATCAGGTTGTGGACGACCTGCTGCAGCTGTGCCGGCTCGCCGCCGACGCGGGCGCCCGCCGCGGTGCCCGAGAGCGCGATCGTGGCCGGTCCGGCCGTGGAGGCCCGGATCTGCGCCACGGTCTCGTGGACCACCGCGTCCGCCGCGCTGGTGCACTGCGCGGAGCGCGCGGGGCGGCCGAAATCGAGGATCTGGCCGGCGATCTCGCGCGCGCGGCCGCCGGCCTGGACCAGCAGCCCGATATGCTCGGCCGCCCGCCCCGGATGGGCTGGCAGGGCGTCCCCGGCGATCTCGGCGTGGCCCAGCATGACGTTGAGGACGTTGTTGATGTTGTGGGCGACCCCGCTGGCGAAGGTCCCGATGGCCTCGAGCCGCTGGGCGCGGCGCAGCGCCGCCTCGATCTCCCGGCGCTCGGCCCAGACGTGCTGTCGCTCCAGGGCGGCCGCGAAGCTGTCGGCGACGACCTGCAGCAGGCCGCGCGAGTGCCGCAGCCAGGGCGGCAGGCCGGAGGTGGTGCGCTCGAAGCAGAGCAGGCCGACGATCCGATCGCCCCGGCGCAGCCGCGCGCAGGCCCACGAGACGACGCCGCGCTCGGCCAGGGAGCGGCGCAGGGCCGGCGGCCCGGTCTCGTCCGCCACCTCGACGAAGATGAGGTCGCTGGCGGCGGCCGCGACGTCGTGAACGAGGGCCTGCTGCGCCGCCGGCCAGCCGCTCGGCGGCGCGAGGCCGGGCCGGTTCCAGAGATGCACCGCGCCGGTGCCGTCGAGCATGAGAACGTAGCCGTGATCCGTGTCGAGCCCTTCGCCCACCATGGCGAGGACGTCCACGATGCGCGTGTCGGTCTCGTCGGGCTGGATCGCCAGGAAGCGGTTGGCCGCCTGCGCCACGACGGTCTGGAAATCCACGGTCCGGCGCAGGATCCGGGTCCCGGCACGCATCAGCACCCCCACGCGGACCACGAGGGCGAGCAGCGCGAGGGCGACGGCGTAGAGCGCGAGACGGAATCCGTCCGCCCGGGCCTGGCGCCGGTCGCGGAGGCTTCGCCGGGATTCCAGGAGCGCCTCGCGGGCCGCCTCGCTCGACGAGGCCGGCAGCGAGCGCGTGACCGCGTCGACGTGCGGCAGCAGTTCCAAGAGCTGGCGCCCGTGCAGGACGATGGCGTCGACGTCGCCGGCCCGGGCGGCCGCCCCGTCGGCTTCGTGCAACGTCTCGAGACGGGTGCGGATGTCGGCGAGGCGCGCGGGCGTCGAGTCGCGCACGAGTTCCGAGATGCGGATCTGGAGCGCGGCCACCGCGCGCGCGAGGCCGGGGGCGATGTCCGACTCGGACAGCCGGTCGCTGAGCGAGTCGAAATAGGCGATCGAGTTCTGCACCAGGGCGTTGCCGGTCTTGAACCGTTCGACCATCGCGGCCTCCCGATCCACCGCTTCGGCCAGCGCCTGGACGTCGGGATCCCCGGCATTGCTCGCCTGCAGGTCGGCCCCGGCCTTCTGCATCTCGCGCTGGTGCGCGACGATCGGGTCGTAGTTGCGCAGCAGCCCGGTCCGGGCCCGCAGCACGTCGTGCTGCATGCGCGACTCGGCCAGAGCCAGGGCATCGACCGTCCGCTGGGTCGCCAGGTAGGCGGCCTCCATCCCGCCGTTGCCGTTGATCAGCAGCCACGTGAGCAGCGCCGCGAGCAGCGCGCCGAGCGTGACGGCCTGCAGGGTCAGTCTCATAGCTGCGGCTTGCCGTCCTGAGAGGCTGCGCCGGGCGCTGGCGGCGCGGTCAGGGGCCGGCCCTCGTAGGTGCCGGTCAGGGTCCCGAGGAAGGCGACGATCCCGTCGACCTGCGCGGGGGTAAGTTCGCGGCCGAGCTGCGCCCGCGCCATGAGCCGCACCGCCTCGGGGAGCGTGGCGATCCCGCCGTCGTCGAAGTAGGGCGCCGTGACCGCGACGTTGCGCAGGCTGGGCACCCGCAGCACCTCGGCCACCTTGTTGGGGATCGTGACGAAGATCCCGACCTTCTCGAACAGGTTGCCGCCGACATTGACGCCCTGGTGGCAGGACGCGCAGCCGATCCGGCGGAACAGGTCGTAGCCCGCCTGCTCCGCGCCGGTGATGGCGTGGGCGTCGCCGCGCAGCCAGCGGTCGAAGCGGCTGTCGGGTGTGAGGAGCGTGCGCTCGAAGCTGTTGATCGCGTCGATTACCGTCTCCCGGTCGGCCGCGCGCCCGTAGGCGGCCTGGAACATCGGGGCGAGCACCGGGTCGCCGCGCACCGTGTCGAGGATCCGGGGCCAGGAACCGCCCAGGAACTCGGGCCGCGTCAGGGCGAGCTCGGCCTGCTCGCGCAGGCTCGGGATGTTGCCGGCCCAGCCCAGCCGGAAGCTGAGCGCCGCGTTGAAGGCCGTCGGCGTGTTGCGCGGAACCGGCGTGCCGTCGGCGGTCAGGTTCCGGGGCACCGCGCTCGCGCCGCTGGTGCGGATGTCGTGGCAGGTGATGCAGGCCCGGTCGCCCCCGCGCGACAGCCGCGTATCGGTGAAGAGCAGGCGGCCGATCGCGGCCCGGGCCGGGTCCGCCTCCAGGGTGTCCGGCACCGGGGTGATCAACCCCCAGCGCGTCCGCCGCCTCGGCGGAGAGCGCGGTGTCGGCCGGCCTGTCGTGGCCGGCTGGCCTCTCGTGGGCGGCCGCGGCGAGGAGCGCCGCGGCGCTGCCGAGGAGCGCCGCGACCGCGACGCGCCATCGGCCGGCCCGGAACCGGGTCACGGCTAAAGCTTCTCGACGGTCGCGGCGAGGACGTAGCCGACGCCGCGCTCGGTGACGATCAGGCGCGGCGCGCTCGGATCCACCTCCAGCTTGCGGCGCAGCCGCAGGATCTGGACGTCGATGCTGCGATCGAACACGTCCTCGTGGACGCGCGTGGCCTGCAGGAGCTGCTCGCGGCTGAGCGGCCGTTGGGGCGCGTCGAGGAAGGCCACCAGCAGGGCGTACTCGCCCTTGCTGAGCGCGACATCCGCGCCGTCGGGATTGGTGAGGCGCCGGCGACGCCGGTCGAGCACCCAGCCTTCGAAGCGGCTGCGGTGGGATTCCTGGACCCGCGCCGGGGCGGGCGCCACCTCGGCCCGGCGCAGGATGACCCTGACCCGCGCGAGCAGCTCACGCAGCCCGTATGGCTTCACGAGGTAATCGTCGGCGCCGAGCTCGAGGCCGATCACCCGGTCGATCTCGTCCCGGCGATGGCCGGTGGTGATGATCACCGGCAGGTCGCTCCGGGCCCGCAGGTCGCGCAGCAGGTCGAGCCCGTTCTCCGAGCCCAGCCGCAGGTCCAGCACGACGAGGTCGAATTCGGACTCCGCGAGCCGCTTCTCCGCCTCCGCCCGGTCGGTCGCCGCCGTCACGGCGACGTCGTGGTCGGCGAAGTGGTCCGAGACGATGCGCTGCATGCCCGCGTCATCCTCGACGAGGAGGATGCGGGTCGTGCCGGCGCGCGCGCTCCGACCCTGACCCCGGTCCAGACTGGATTCGATCATGGCCACCTCCGGTTCGCGGCGGCCCGCCGCGACGGCACGATCTCGACGCGCCGGTTCGGGGAGCGGGAGGAGCGTCCGGTCGGGCTGATAGCGCCACGCGGATGTCCTTCGCGTCCGTCGCCGGCCCGCCCCGGCGGCCAATCTGGGCGCGTCCGGTCATCGGGCCTTACACGGCTGAGTTGATACCACGCCCCCTAAAAGATTGCGCGCTTCATATTGTGCGTGACAGCACAGCGCGAGCATTCGTCCCGGCACGTACCGTATCGAACAAACGAGAACGCCACCGTTACGGCTGTAACCGAGATCATCTTGTTGAGACACCGGGATGTAACCCGCAGAAACCAGGATCGTGCCCTCACAATAGAGAGGTGATCATGACTGACGCCGCGATCCCGGAGATCGGTCCGCACCTTCACCGAAATCTCTGCAAGTCCGAGCCCGACTGTCGGAAGCCCGCTGCTGGTCTTCCCGGGCCGTCGGGACGCCCGGCGCGGGAGCGCGGCGGCCCGGCTTCGTCCCCGATCGCCGCGCCGCGACCGGCGCTCGCCCACCACGGACGATGGCTGCTCGACGCGCTGGTGGTCAGCTTCGCATTCGGCGGGTGCATTCACAGTATCCATCCGGACTACGTCGATTTTCTGCGCGATATCAGCAGTAGAACTTGGCACCGAAGCTGACGCTCCTTCCGTCGATATCTCTACGTCGTCTTTCAGCCCGCTCCAGGAAGTTCAGCCGAGTCGCGGCCTCCGCGCGCCTCTGCGCGCGATCATCTCGGGACATCCAGATCATGTCGCTCAACGTCCTCTGCATCTCGTGGGGCACCACCGGCAATCTCAGCCCCGTGCTCACGGCGGCCCGGCAGCTGCGCCGGGCGGGGCACCGCCCGCGCGTCATGGCCGACCCGGCGATGTGCGGGGAGGTCGAGGCGGCGGGCTTCCCGTTCGTCGGCTGGCGCCGCGCCCCGACCGGCCTCGACGCCGACCCGGCCGATTTCTCGGATCTCGCGGACTGGCTGCGGCGGACGATGTTCTCCCCGGCCGGCGCCTACGCGGCCGACACGCTCGACGAGATCCGCCGCCTCCCGACCGATGCCGTCCTGAGCCTCGACCTCCTGCCCGGCTGCGCCCTGGCGGCCGAGGCGGCCGACCTGCCGCACGCGGTCCTGTCGCCGCATATCAGCATCCGCCCGCTCCCCGGCATTCCGCCCGCCGCGAGCGGCCTGACGCCGCCGCGGACCGAGGCGGAGCGGGACGCGGTGGACGCGGCGACGGCTGCCATCGTGTCGGCGATGGAGCGGGGCCGGCCGGCGCTCAACGCCGCGCGGCGCGCCTTCGGGCTGCCGCCGGTCGCCAGCGCCTTCGCCCATTTCGATCGCGCCGACCGCGTCCTGCTGGCCGTCAGCCGCGCCTTCGACTTCGACACGCAGGCGCTGCCCGCCAATTACCGCTACATCGGCCCGCTGCTCGACGAGCCGGGCTGGTCCCGCGGGACGGGGCACGCGTGGTCCGGTACGGGACGGCGGCGGATCCTCGTCGCCGGCAGCACCGGCGCCCAGAACCAGACAGACCTGCTGCGGCGCGTCGCGCGCGCCGTCGGCGCGGTCGAGGCCGAGACCATCGTGACGACCGGACCGAATGTCGGGCCCGCGGACCTGGCCGCCCCCGCCGCCGTCCGGGTCGTGGCGGCCGCCTCCCACGACGCCCTCATGTCGCAGGCCGACCTGGTGGTGTGCCAGGGCGGTCACGGGACGGTCAGCCGCGCCCTGCTGCACGGTGCGCCGCTGCTGGTGATCCCCCTGGCCCGCGACCAGGCCGACAACGCCGCCCGCGTCGCCCTGCGCGGCGCCGGCCTGCGCCTTCCCGCCACGGCGGGCGAGGCCGAGATCGCCGCGGCGGCGCGCCGGCTCCTGGCGGAGCCGGGCTTCCGCAGGGCCGCCGCAGTTCTCGGGGCGGCCGTGCGGGCGGATCTCGACGCGGGCGGCCTCGTCCGCGAGATCGACGCGATGGTGGCGGCGCGCCGGGCCTCCGCGGACCGCGGCGGCGCCCCAGGCGGAGACCGGCTTTGGGCCTGATCCGCGCGCCCGCGCCGGCGCGGGCGCGCATCCGCCCCGGCTCGGCCGCCTTCTCGGCGCTCCTCGGGCTGCTGGCGGCGCTCCCGACCTTCGGGATCGACATGATCCTACCGAGCCTGTCAGACACGGCGACCGCGCTGCACGTCCCGGCCACCGCGATGGGCGCGGCCATGGGCGTCTACCTGCTCGGCTTCGGCGGCGCGCTGCTGGTCTACGGCCCGGTCTCGGACCGGCTGGGCCGCAAGCCGGCCATCGTCTGCGGCTGCCTCCTCCTCGTCGTGGGCAGCCTCGGCTGCGGCGCGGCGCGGACGCTGCCGGACTTCCTGCTGTTCCGGGCTCTCCAGGGGATCGGCGCGGCGGGACCCGGCATGGCGGTCCTCGCGATGGTCCGCGACCTGTTCGAGGGCGAGGCCGCGCGCGCCCGGATGTCCTTCGTCGTCCTCACCATCAACGTGGTGCCGATGGTGGCCCCGACCGTCGGTGCCGGGCTGATGGATCTCGGCGGCTGGCGCCTGATCCACGCCGCGCCGGTCGCCGCCGCCCTGGCGGCCCTGGTGGCGATCCGGCACATCGACGAGCCCCTGCAGCGGGCCGCGGGCCCCGGGCCGGCCTCGGGGATCCTGCGCGGCTACGGGCGGATCCTGGCGAGCCGGGTCTTCCTCGGCCACGCCCTGTGCAACGCCGCGGCCGCGGGGGCGGTCTTCGCCTACATCACCGGCTCGGCGCTGGTGTTCATCGACGCCCTCGGGCTCAGTCCGCTGGCCTACGGGCTGGTCTTCGGGGCCAGTTCCCTGTCGGTGATGGTCGGCGCCTTCCTGAACGGGCGGCTCGCGGCTCGGGGCGTCCCCCCGCCGCGGGTGATCGCCGCCGGCCTCGCCCTGGCGACCGGCGCGGCTTCCCTGCTCCTCGTCGCGGCGATCGCCCGGCCGCCCGCGGCCCTGCCGGTGGTCGCCGCGATGGTCGGCGTGGCCCTGGCCTTCGGCCTCGTCTCGCCCAACGCCGTGCACGGTGCGACGGAGCGCAACCCGGCGGCCGCGGGCGCGGCCAGCGCCGTCGCGGTCTTCCTGCAGATGCTCGCGGCGGCCGTCGCCAGCGATCTCGTCGCCCGGTTCTTCGACGGCCGGTCTGCCCTGTCGATGGCCGCCGTGATGCTCGGCTGCAGCCTCGCGGCCGCCGCCGCCCACGCGGGTCTCGCCCGGCCGGCGCCCCGCGCCCCCTCCCGACCCTACGGAGAACCCGCATGCTCTTCGATCCGCCCCCCTGGCAGCCCCTCCACCTGACGCGCGACGGCGGCCGGCTCGCCCATATCGAGGCCGGGCCGCTCACCCCCGAGGGGCAGCCGCTGCTGCTGATCAACGGCTGGACCGGCGACCACGGCATCTTCACGCCGCAGATCCGGCACTTCTCGCGGACGCGCCGCGTCGTGGCGGTCGACCTGCGCGGCCACGGCGCCAGCGACGCGCCGGAGCGCGACTACACGGTCGTGGGCTTCGCCGAGGACGTCGCGTGGCAGAGCCGGACGCTGGGCCTCGTGAAGCCGATCGTGATCGGCCACAGCTTCGGCGGCGCGGTGGCGCTGGAGCTGTGCGGCCGCCATCCCGACCTCGCCGCCGGCCTCGTCATGATCGACTCGATCGTCCTGCCGTCGGCGGACGCGGCGGGCGGCGCCGCGATCGAGGGGCTGCTGGCGGGCGTCGGCGGCGCGGATTACCGGTCCGTCGTGCGGGAGATGGCCTGGGCGATCGGCGGCGCCTACGACCACCCGGCCCGGCGGAAGGCGATCTTCGAGACCTTCATCCTCGGCCCCTGCCAGCGGACACCGCAGCACGTGGCCTACGCGGCGCTGCGCGACATGGTGCTGGCCCACGATCCCGTCCCGGCCGCGCGCGCCTGCCGGGTCCCGATGGCCTACATCTCGGCGGACGTACCGCTCGTGGCGGAGGCCCGCGACCTCGACCGGCTGCGGGAGCTCTGCCCGCAGCTCGTCACCGCCCAGACGCTGCTGGCGGGCCACTTCAACACGATCGAGGTGGCCGAGCAGGTGAACGCGATGATCGAGCGCTTCCTGGCGGTCGGCCTGCGGCCGCGCGCGCGGTAGCGGGACGCCGCGGGACCAACGCCTGTCAGGCGGGGCGGGACCCTCCGCGGAGGCCGTCCCGCGACCCGTCGCGCGGGGCGCGTCAGGACGCCCGGCCGGCCTCCGTCCGGTCGCCCAGGAGGCGCCGCGCCGACGAGATGACCTGGAGCGTCTGGGAGCTCAGCTGCTCCTGGCGCGCCCGCTGCTCGTACTGTCTCAGGCGGACGATCAGGCCGTCCTCGTCCGGGATCCCGTGGTCCATACCGCCGATCACGAAGTCCGTGATCGTCCGTCGGAGCAGCGTCTCGAAGACGTCGTCCGTATTCGCCAGCCCTGCAACCATGAGGACTTCTCCTTCTGCGAAGCGGCGCCCTTTTCGAAGGGTCAAGTTACGGCATGATTTCGGAACATCTCACACACCATCCGCGCGGTGACCGGCGTGCTCTTCCGCACAAGGCGGCCGCGGCGGCGACCGGGCCGCCGGCGCGCCGCATGTTATGGCTGTAATGTTCGACCCAGCTCCCGCAATCATCCTGTAGTCCGGGCTTCCGAGAGTTCTCGCGCAACACAGCAGCGAGAACGCACAGATGAATGCGACCGAAGATCTGACGCGACAGGCCGACCCGCCCGAAGCCCCGACCGGCACCCCGACCCGCGTCCCGACCGGCGTCCCGACGCTCACGGTGGCGGAGCTGGAGGCCGACCCGCACGGCGTCTACCGCGCCTGGCGGCCGCGGCTGCCCTTCGTCGGCCACGAGGTCGCGGGCGTCCTCGTCCTCCGCGCCCGCGACGTCGATCTGCTGATGCGCGACCCCCGCGCCCAAGCCACGGAGACGCTCTATCCGGAGTCGCGCGCGATCCCCGAGGGGGCGCTGTTCGACATCTTCGCGCACGGCATGCTCACGGCCAACGGCGCGGTCCACCGCCGGCGCCGCTCGCCCTTCACCCGCACCTTCGCGGCGCGCCTGATCGAGGGCCTTCGGCCCCGGATCCGCGTCGCCGCGGAGGGCCTCGTCCGCGACTGGCTGGGGGACGGGGAGGTCGACCTCGTCGCGCGCTACACCGCGCAGATCCCGGCCCAGGTCATCGCCGACATCCTCGGCCTGCCGCGCGACGACATCCCGCGGTTCATGCACCTCGCCTACGAGGTCTCCCGGGTGCTGAGCTTCACCTTCGGACCGGAGGACATCCCCGATCTGGAGGCGGCGGCGGTCGCGCTGCAGGACTACGTGGCCGGGATCCTCGCCGCGCGCCGGTCGGCGCCCCGCGCCGATTTCCTGTCGCGCTTCCTCGCGGAGACCGAGGCGGCCGGCGAGCTCACGCAGCAGGAGGTGGTGATCCAGCTCGTGCAGATGATCATCGGCGGCACCGACACGACCCGGGTCGCCGGCGCCATGCAGGTGGCGCTGCTGCTGCAGCATCCCGAGCAGTGGGCGGCGGTCAGCCGCGATCCCGACCTGATCCCGGCCGCGGTGGCGGAGTCGCTCCGCTACGAGCCGAGCGCCGGCTCCGCCGGCCGGGTTGCCCGGGAGGACATTCCCCTCGACGGGCACGTCGTGCCGGCCGGAAGCCTGATGCTGCTCTCGACGCTGTCGGCGATGCGGGACGAGACGGTCTACGCGCGTCCCGACACGTTCGACATCCGGCGCACCGACCTCCCGCGCCTCCACCCGGTCTTCGGCGGCGGCGCACACCGGTGCATCGGCGAGGCCCTGGCGCGGGTCGAGCTGGAGGAGGGACTGGGCGCCGTGCTGCGCCTCGCCCCGCGCCTGCGCCTGACCGGCGCGATGCCGGTCCTCCGCGGCCACAGCGGCATCCGCCGCATCGACGCGCTGCGGGTCGCCGCCTAGCGCCGTTCCCGACCGGATAGGGACGGCGGCGCTCGCCGAGCCCTTCGCCGCGCGTAGCGAGGTCCTCTCTCCCGCACGGGCGAGGGGGCCAGGGCGCGGCTGCCTCGACAGGATCGCCGCCCCTCCGGACCGCTGCGACCCTGTCGCGCCGTCTCCCGCGCGTCCGACGCGCGCCCGTTGCAGCCGTAGCCGCTTCGGCCCCGCGCCGCAGCGACGCCGTAACGGACCGCCCCCAGCCTCGCTCCCGGACGCCCCGGCGATCGCGCCGCGATCGCGGCGCCCTCACGCCCCCCACGGAAAGGACAAGCGATGAAGGTCCTCCTCTGCTCGACGCCCGCCACGGGCCATCTCAATCCCCTCCTCGCCATCGCCCACATGCTGATCGCGGACGGCCACGAGGTCATGGTCCTCTCGGGCTCGGCCTTCCGCGACCGCATCGTGGCGGCCGGCGCCCGCTTCATGGCGCTGCCGGGCGCGGCGGATTTCGACGGCCGCGACCTCCGCGCGGTCGTGCCCGAACTGGCCGAGATCGCGCCGGGACCGGACTGGCTGCGCGTCGCCATGGAGCGCGTGTTCGTCGACCGCATCCCCGACCAGGCGCGCGGCCTGCGCGCGGCGCTCCGGGCCTTCCCGGCCTCGCTGGTGATCGGCGACGACATGTTCTTCGGCGCCCTGCCGCTGCTGCTGGGGCCGCGCGCGGAGCGCCCCGCCATCGTCCTGTGCGGCACGTCGATCCTGCACTGCGCGCGGCCCGACCGGGCTCCGGCCTTCCTGGGCCTCCCGCCGGCCGAGACGCCCGAGCAGGAGGCCGCCTACGGCCGCATCGCAGAGGCCTACGAGGCGGCGGTCGACCGGCCGGTCGGGCTGAGCCTCGCCGCCAAGCTGGCGGAACTCGGCCGGGCCGCCCCGCCCTGGCCGCTGTTCGACGCGGTGGTCCGGCTCGCCGACACCTACCTGCAGCTGACCGTCCCCAGTTTCGAGTACCCGTTCCCGCTGCCGCCGACGGTGCGCTTCATCGGGGCGCTGCCGATCGTCCCGGGGCAGGCGGCGCTCCCGCCCTGGGCGGGCGACCTCGACGGCGCGCGCAAGGTCGTGCTGGTCACGCAGGGCACGGTCGCGAACCACGATTTCGGCCTGCTCGTCGGCCCCGCCCTCCGGGCGCTGGCCGATGAGCCCGACATCCTGACCGTGGTGACGGGCGGCGGCCGGGGGCTCGACGCGATCCCCGGCCCGATCCCGGCCAACGCGCGGCTCTCGCCCTACCTGCCCTTCGAGTGGCTGCTGCCCCGGGTCGACGCCATGGTGACCAACGGCGGCTACGGGAGCGTGAACCAGGCCCTGAGCCACGGGATCCCCCTCGTCGCCGCCGGCCTCACCGAGGACAAGGCCGACGTGAACGCCCGCATCGCGTGGTCGGGGGCCGGGATCGACCTCGCCGCGAACGACCCGACGCCGGAGGCGATCCGGAAGGCGGTGCGGACCGTGCTCGACGCGCCCGGCCATCGCCGGGAGGCGCGACGCCTCGCCGCCGAGTTCGCCGCCTACGACGCGAAGGCCGAGATCCTGCGGCTCCTGTCCAGCCACGGCGGCCGCGCGCGCAGCGCCGCCTGAGCGTCCGCCGCACCTGGCGTGGGACCGTCCCGGGACCGTCCCGGCGGGGACGGCCCCCGCATCCGCGCCCATCACGGCACCCGGTCCGGCGGACCGGGTGCCGTTCGCGTGTCGGGGCGACCATTGGGGCGACTGTCGGGGCGACGAGCCCGGACCCGGGTCACGACCGTCCCGGCAACGATCCCGCGCCCGTCCGTCGTTCGCGCCGCATGTCTGCTGTCATTGTTTTCCGATCCGCCGAAATCGCGGTGAAAGATCGGATTTTTACTTCGGACGCTCCACCACGAGGAGCATGAGATCATGATCTCACACCGCACACGGGCCGCCGCAGCCACCGCGCTCGGGACGATGCTGACAGTCCTGGCGGCCCCGACCGCCGCGCCGGCGCAGCCGGTCCCGCGCTTCGCGCAGCCCGACGTCCCGAGCGTCGCGGCGATCGCCCGGGCACGCCCGTTCCGGACGGATCTAGACCTCCGCTCCCCCGCCGTGGAGCGGGAGCATTCCCGGGCGCAGCGCATCATCGCCCGCGTCTGCTCGCGCTGCTGATGCCCGCGATGGCGCTGCGGGAGCCCCGCGCGGACACGGCGGACGCCTGTTCCGGGCTCGCTGGCGGTGTCGGGCGACGGGCGCGGGCCGTTCCCCTCCGCCGACACCTCGCCGTCGCGGCGGCGGGGCGCGGCCGGCTCCTCGCCGCGGCGCCGCTGCCGCTGCTCCTGGCGCTCGCGGCCACGACGACGCCCGAGCCCGTCACGGTCGGGCTCGGCGGGCTCGCCCTGGCATGGCTCTCGCTGCGGGTGCAGCGCCTGCGCGGCGCCGCGTGCGCCGCGACGCGGCAGCGGAACAACCTCGCGCGCCTGACCGCGCCGACGGTCGCCCGATGGGTCGCCGAGACGGATCGCGCCGCCCGGCGCCCCGGCTGGGAGCAGGAGGCGACGGTGCTCTTCGCCGACATCCGCGGCTTCACCCGCCTCTGCGAGGGCATGGCGCCCGGCGAGGTCGCGGCGTTCCTCGCCGCGTTCCGGTCCCGCGCCGCGCGGGCGATCGAGGCGGCGGGCGGCTTCGTCGACAAGTTCGTCGGCGACGAGGTGATGGCGGTGTTCGGCGTGCCGGACGCGGCGCCCGGGGATGCCGGTCGCGCCGTCGCGGCGGCCCGCGCGCTCGCGGCCGCGATGGCGACCTGGAGCCGGGAGCGCGGGCAGGCCGGCCTGCCACCGGTGCGGGTCGGCATCGGGCTGCATCGCGGCCCGGTCTTCATCGGCGTCATCGGGGCGGAGCGGGTCGAGTTCACGGCAGTCGGCGACACCGTCAACGTGGCCCGTCGGCTGGAACAGATGACCCGCGCGCTGCCCTGCGACTGCCTCGCCTCCGAGGCGGTCGTCCGGGCGGCGCCGTCCGGCGGGGCGCGGATCGTCGCCGTCGGGCCCGTGCGCGGCGGCCGCACCGTCCTGCGCCTGTTCACCCTCCGGCTCGATCCGGCCGGGACGCGTGCGGACCGAACCGACGCCTCCTGAAGACCCGGCGGGGCAGGGGGCGGCGACCGCGTCCCGTCCCGCCGCCGTTCCGGATGCCGCCCTCAGGCGCGGGGCCGGTCGGCGAGGTCGTCGAGGTCGATGCGCCGGGTGATCCCCAACGCGTCCAGGAAGGCCGCGTCGTGGCTGACGACGAGGAGCGCGCCGTCATAGGCCGCCAACCCGGCCTCGAGGGCCTCGACCGCGTCCAGGTCGAGGTGGTTGGTCGGCTCGTCGAGGATCAGGAGGGGCGGGGGCGCGCGGTTGCCGAGCACGCAGGCGAGGGCGGTCCGGACCCGCTCGCCGCCGCTCAGCGCCGCGACGGGGCGGTCCGCGGCCGCCGCCCGGAACTGGAACCGCGCCAGCGCCGCCCGGCAGCCGTTCGCGTCCTCCTCCGGGTTGAGACGCGCGAAGTTCTCCGCCACGGTCCGGTCGCGATCGAGGAGGTCGAGGCGCTGGTCGAGCAGCGCGGCGCGCACCCCGACCGAGACGCGGCCCGACCACGGGCTGAGGCGGCCGGCGACCAGCGCGAGCAGGGTCGACTTGCCCGAGCCGTTCCGCCCGCAGAGGGCGACGCGCTCCGGACCCGTGACCGCGAGGGACACGTCCCGCAGGACCGGCTGACCCGTCCGGTAGCCGACCGTCACGTCGGTGAGCGCGAGGACGCGCCGGTCGGCGTGGAGCCCGCTCGGCGGGAGCGCGATCGCGGCCGGCTTCACCGCCGCGATCCGGTCCCGGGCCTCCGCCAGATCGGCCTCGGCGCCGGCGCGCTGGCGCTCGGTGAGGCGTGCGCTCCCGCCCGCCGTCCGCTCCGCGTTGTCCCGGCGAACCCCGGCCAGGATCCGGGGCAGGTCGCCCTTCGCGGAGCGGCGGTGCCCGGCCGCGTCGCGGCGCTGCTGGCGCTCGACGCGCTCCTGCGCCCGGCGGTCGAGGTCCGTCGTCCGCTTCTCGGCGACCGCGAGGTCGTGCTCGGCCGCGGCGAGACGCGTCGCCTTAGCCTGCCGGAAGGCGTCGAAATTGCCCCGGTAGCGGGTCGCCTCCGCCGGCGCGAGGTCCACGATCGCGTCCATCGCGTCGAGCAGGGCCCGGTCGTGGCTGACCACGATCGCGCCGGCGCGCCATCCCTGCAGAAGTTCCAGGACCGCCCGCCGCCCGTCGCGATCGAGGTCGTTGGTCGGCTCGTCGAGGAGCAGGAAATCCGGCGCGGCGAAGATCGCCGCCGCCAGCGCCGCGCGGGCGCGCTGCCCACCGGAGAGGCGCCAGAGCGGCGTGTCGGGCCCCACCGCCACGCCCATCCGCGCCAGCGCGCCCGTCAGGCGCTCCGCGAGCGTCCAGTCGGCGACGGCGAGCTCGTCGGCCTCCGCCGCACCGGCCTCCGCGCGGCGGAGCAGCGCCAGGCCCGCCGTCGCGCCGAACAGGTCGGCGACGGTCTCGTCGGCGGTCGGGCCCGCGAACTGGCGCAGCAGGGCGACCGTGCCGTCGCGGTGGACGCTGCCGCCCGTCGGCGCGAGGCGGCCCGCCAGGAGGTTCAGGAGCGTGCTCTTGCCGGCGCCGTTGCGGCCGACGATGCCGGTCCGCTCCTGCCCGAAGCTGGCGGTGATGCCGGAGAGGACGGCGCGCCCGTCAGGCGCGGTCCACGCGAGGTTCAGGAGGGAGAGCTGTGCTGGCATGCGGAGAGACGGTCCTGGCGGCAAGGCGGGGCGGCGTTGCAGTCAGGGTCAGTCTCATCGGCGTCTCGGCTCCGGCGGGGGGCCTCCGTAGCGCCGGTCGCGGCCTCTCGCAACGCCGCGGCCGTCGCTTTTTGCGGCGGGATGTCACAAACCGGGATGCTGCATCGTCCTGTCGCCGACCGGGACGCCGGAGCGGCAGGGTGCCCCTCGGCCCGGTCCGCGCGGGAGACAGACGTCATGAAGATCGTGGTGATCGGCGGCAGCGGGTTGATCGGCCGGCATCTGACGGCCGAGCTGGAGCGCGCGGGCCATGAGGCCGTCCCCGCCTCCCCGAGCACGGGCGTCGACGCCGTGACCGGCGCCGGCTTGGCCCAGGTTCTCGTCGGCGCCGACACCGTGGTCGATGTGGCCAACGCGCCCTCCTTCGAGGAGGCGGCGGTGCGCGACTTCTTCGAGCGCTCGAGCCGCAACCTCCTCGCCGCCGGCCGGCAGGCGGGCGTCAAGCACCACGTCGCCCTCTCGATCGTCGGCGCGGACCGCGCGGACGGCAACGGCTACTTCCGGGCGAAGGTCGCGCAGGAGCGGCTGATCGCGGCCTCGGGCCTTCCCTACACCATCGTCCGCGCCACCCAGTTCTTCGAGTTCGTCGCGACGATCGCCGAAGCCTACGCGGTCGGGGAGCAGATCCTCGTACCGGACGCGGATTTCCAGCCCGTCGCGGCGGCGGACGTGGCCGCGGCGCTCGCCGCGGTGGCCGTCGGCGCGCCCGCCGACGGGACGATCGACGTCGCGGGGCCGGAGCGGCTGCCGTTCCGGGCGTTCGTCGCCCGGCGCGTGGCGGCCGCCGGCGACGGCCGCGCGGTGACGGTCGACGCCGCGGCCCGCTACTTCGGTGCCGCGCTGGCGCGAGGCTCCCTGGTCCCCGACGACGCGGCCGCGGCCCGCCTCGGGGATACGCGCTTCGAGACCTGGCTCGCGACGGCATGACGGGACCCGACCTTCCCCGCGGGCGGGCTCCGCCCCGACGGGATCAGGCCTCCGGTCCGGTCATGCCGCCGGGGCACGGGGACGGGACCGCCGCCTTCGAGGCCCACCGTCCCCGGCTCCTGCGCATCGCCTACCGCATGCTCGGCTCGCGCAGCGAGGCCGAGGACGTCGTGCAGGACGCTTGGCTGCGCTGGGTCGCGGCGGACCGGAGCGGGGTCGCGGCGCCCGACCGGTTCCTCGCGCGCGTCGTGACGCGCCTCTGCCTCGACCAGATCAAGTCGGCGCGCGCGCGCCGGGAGAGCTATATCGGCCCCTGGCTGCCGGAACCGCTGATCGAGCCGCTGGTCGAGCCGGGGGCGGACGGCGTGGACGAGGACGACCTCACGCTGACGCTGATGCTCGCGCTCGAGCGGCTGTCTCCCTTGGAACGCGCGGCCTTCCTGCTCCACGACGTGTTCGGCCTGCCGCTCGGCGACGTCGCGGAGACGCTCGGGCGGGCGGCGCCGGCCGTGCGCCAGCTCGCGGCGCGCGCGCGCCGGAACGTCCGGGCCGCGCGCCCGCGCTTTCCCGTGACCCGCGACGAGGGCGAGCGCGTCGCCCGGGCGTTCTTCGACGCCTCCGCGAGCGGCGATGTCGCGGGGCTGCGGACGCTGCTCGCCGACCGCGTGACGCTCGCCTCGGACGGCGGCGGCAAGGTGCTCGCCTTCGTCAACCCGATCCGGGGGCTCGAGCGCCTGCTCCGGCTCTACGTGGGCGCGCGGCGCAAGTGGGGCGACGGCCGGGCGGCGCTGATCGGGTTCGTGTGGATCGACGGGCTTCCGGGCTATGTCACCCGCGAGCGCGGCGGCCTCCTGCAGACGACGGCCCTCGCGATCGAGAACGGCCGGATCGACGCCATCTACATCACGCGCAATCCCGACAAGCTCCACCACGTCGCGCGCGCCGTCGCGGCCGGCCCGGGACCCGGCGACGCGGCCGGGCCTGCGGCGCGCCGGTCTTGACGATCCGCCCCGCGGCGCGGCTTGCATGGCGCGCGGCGGGCCCTCGCGGCGCCGCTGGTGAAACGACCCACGCGGACTGATCAACCATGCCGGCGCGCCCGCTCGTCCTGTTTCCCGATCCCCGCCTGACGCGCCCGGCCGAACCGGTCGACGCGTTCGACGCGGCCCTGCGGGCCCTCGCCGACGACGTCCGGGACACGCTCATGGCCGAGAGCGCCATCGGCCTGACCGCCCCGCATATCGGCGTCCCCGCGCGCCTCGTGGTGGTGCGGATGTCGCCGGACGAGAGCGCCCGCGTCTACGTGAACCCTGTCGTGTCCTGGGCGTCCCCCGACTCGGAGGTCCACGACGAGGGCAGCGTCAGCATGCCGGGGGTGCGCGAGCGGGTCACCCGGGCCGCCCGCATCCGCCTGAGCTACCGCGACCTCGACGGATCCGCCCACGAGGAGGAGACCGAGGGCTTCCCGGCCGCGGTCCTCCAGCACGAGATCGACCAGCTCGACGGCGTGTTCTGGATCGCCCGCCTGTCGCGCCTGAAGCGCGAGCGATTGCTGAAGCGGTTCGGGAAGGGCCGGCCCGCCTGATCCGGTCGGGGCTCGCGGCGGGCGTCGGCACCCCGCCGCGGCGCGCTGGCAGAGCTGGCACGGGGCGGGCTACCATGGGCGCGACCTCGCCGACCCTCCGGGCTCGCCTCCTCTGAACGGACCCTGCGCATGCATCCTGCCGTCGCCGCCGCCAACGCGTTCAGGGCGGTTCATGACGCCGGTCAGGTCCCGGACTACGAGCGCATCCTGCGGCAGGGCTACAGCCGCTTCCTCGCTCCGGGGGATGTCGTCGTCGACGTCGGCGCCCATACCGGGCTCCACCTCGTCGCGTTCGTCGACATCGTCGGCCCGACCGGCAAGGTCCACGCCTTCGAGCCGATCCCGTTCCTGATGAAGGATCTGGTGGGGCGTTTCGGCCGACGACCCGAGGTCGAGCTGCACGACGTCGCCCTCTCCGACGCGGCGGGGCGCACCGATTTCACGGTCGCGAGCGTGCCCGGCGAGAGCGGGCTCCTCGCCAGCTACTTCAGCAGTCCCGCCATCACGTCCAAGACCATCAAGGTCAGGACGGAGAGGCTCGATACCGCCCTCAGTCACGTCCCCGCGGTGGCCTACATCAAGATGGACATCGAGGGCGGGGAGTTGAACGCTCTGAGCGGCGCGGCCCAGCTCCTCCGGCGATGCCGCCCGATCGTCAGCGTGGAGTACGGCTGGGCCGGCTACTCCGCCTACGGGCACGCGCAGGATTCCCTCTACCGGTTCGCCGAGAGCCACGGCTACATCTGCGCGGACATCACCGGAAACCTGATCGACGATGTGAGCACGTGGCTCGCGGTCAGCGACTACGTGACGTGGGATTTCTTCCTCGTCCCGCAGGAGCGTCGAGCCGACTGGGCCGCCCTGTTCGCGCGCCGCCCGGAGCCCGGACCCGCGTGATATGGACCCGGGCGGAACGGCGCGGCCGGACCGTCCGCGCGGCGGAACAACGGCTCCGCATGGTGCGTTGCACGCTCCCACCTCTAGGCCGTCCGGCGCGGCCAGCCACCCACCGTGCCCAGTCCCGAAGGTCCACCAGGATCGCGCGCAGGGTATCTCAGATCAACCCGCGTGAAGGGTCGTGACCGTGCCGAACTCGCGGCAGCCGTTTCAATCCTCGTCCGCCGCCAGCGCGCCGCTGGCGAGCCTGCGGCGTGGGTCGGGCCAGCTCTTCGAGAGCGAGCGTCGCCTCAACGCGGTCCTCGACAACGCCTCGGTGTCCATCTTCCTGATGGATGACCGCCAGCACTGCATCTACATGAACCGCGCCGCCGAGCAGTTGACCGGCTGGACGCTGCGGGAAGTCCTCGCCCGCGATTGCCCGCTGCACGACATCGTCCACCACACCTACCCGGACGGAAGGCCCTTCCCGCTGGAGGAGTGCGCGATCGACCGCGCCTTCCCGGAGAACAATCAGGAGCGCGGCGAGGAGGTGTTCGTGCACAGGGACGGGCATTTCTTCCCCGTGGCGTTCACTGCCAGCCCGATCCGCGACGACGCGACCAACATCATCGGGACGATCATCGAGGTCCGCGACATCAGCGAGGAGAAGGCGGCCGCCGAGCGCCAACGCCTGCTGATCAACGAGCTCAATCACCGGGTGAAGAACACTCTCGCCACGGTGCAGTCGATCGCCGCGCAGACCTTCCGCGGGCAGACGGACCAGACGACGCGCGCCGTCTTCGACGCCCGGATGGCGGCCCTGTCCAACGCCCACAACGTGCTGGTCGAGGACAATTGGGAGAGCGCCAGCCTGCGCGGCGTGGTCGAGCGCGCGCTCGCCCCCCACCTTTTGGCAGAGGTCGATGCCGGCCGCTTCCGGTTACAAGGGCCGGACGCGCGACTGCACCCTAAGGTGGCAGTGACGCTGGCAATGGCCCTCCACGAGTTGATGACCAACGCGGCAAAGTACGGCGCCCTGTCGACGCCCGAGGGCGGGGTCGCGGTGACCTGGTCCCTTCACGATCGCGATGACGGCCGTCAGCAGCTCGACCTGCTCTGGGAGGAGCGGGGTGGCCCGCCAGTCACGCCCCCGACCCGGAAGGGGTTCGGCTCACGGCTTATCGAGCGGCAATTGCCGCTGGAGTTCGACGGCAGCGCGGCGATCACCTTCGCGCCGGCGGGCGCGACCTGCCAGATGCGGATCCCGCTGACCCGGCTCGGCTGGATCGGCCAGGAGGCGGTCGAAGGGCCGCGCGCGCCATGACGCCGCTCGCCGGACGCCGGGTCCTGCTGGTCGAGGACGAGAGCCTCGTCGCCATGCTCGCCGAGGACATGCTGCTCGACCTGGGCTGCGAGGTCGTGGTGGCGATGCGCCTCGAGCAGGCCCTGGCCCATGCCCGGACCGAGGCGTTCGATCTGGCGGTGCTCGACGTGAATCTCGGCGAGGCGCGCAGCTACCCGGTCGCCGACCTGCTGCTGGCGCGCGATACGCCGTTCCTGTTCGCCACCGGGTACGGGCAGCACGGCCTGGACGCCGCCTATCAGGCGGTTCCGGTGCTCCAGAAGCCCTACCAGGCGGCGCCGCTCGAGCATCTTCTGCTGCGCCTGTTGAGCCGTGAGGGGCCGAACCGCACGGGCCCGACCGGCCTGCCACCCGCCTGCCGCTGTCGGGCGTCCGAGCCCGCCCACGGGCAGTTCCGCGCCGATCCGATCCGCTGAGGCGCCCGGGCCGGCGCGGGACCGGAGCGACCGAGTACGGCGCCGACCGGCGCGGAAGGGCACCACCGTGATCGATCTCAACACGGCGACGGCCGAGGAGCTGGACAGCGTTCCGGCACTCAAGGGCCACGGCTTCGAGATCGTGCGCTACCGGGAGGAGCGCGGCCGGTTCACCAGCCTGCGGCAGCTCGACGAGGTGCCGGGCCTCAGCGGCAAGACCGACGGTGTCGCCGATCAGGTCACGATCGCGGACAATCCTTAGCGCCGGTCCCAACCGGTCCGGCGCGGATCTCGGTCAGGCCCGAGATCCGTCGGAAGAGGTCTGCTCTCGCGGAGCGCCCGGTCGGGGATCAGGTCCGTCCGGACGAGGCACATCCGGACCCAGCGGCTCCACGGCGCGCTCCACCTCGAAGCGTCCTGCCCCTCCCAAAACGCTCTCCGGCACGGGGGAGTGGGCACGGCGCGGCTGACATGCTTTCGCCGCCTGTCCGTGTGATGGGCTGCGCGAGCGGCGTGAAAGCCGCGCGGGTCGACGACGCCCGCGCAAGCCCGAGCTTCGAGAAGCAACGATGGACATGCAGGTCGAGAAAGCCCAGGGCCGGCCTCTGAAAGGCATCGACCGGAACAAGGTGATCGCGCAGTCGCTGCGGCAGTTCGCGCGCCTCCCGGGCCTGCCCGACACCAAGAAGGGCGTGCGCTCGTACCAGAGCCACGTCAAAAGCGACCCCTGGCTGCCGCTCCTGTTCGTCGTCTGCTTCGTCCTGCCGACCCTGGCCGCCGGGATCTACTACGGGCTGATCGCCTCCGACCGCTACGTCACCGAGGCGCGGTTCGCGATCCGGCCGACCATCGGCACCGCCGACAAGGCGACGCCCGACACGGTCGGCACGAATGCCGGTGTGATCAAGGCGACCGTCGCCCAGGAAACGCTCATCGCGCAGGAATACATCCACAGCCGGCCCATGGTCGAAGCGGTCGCGGCGGAACTCCCGATCCGCGCGTGGTTCGGTCGGGACGACATCGACATGTTCTCCCGCTTCAACCCGGAGAAGCCGGTCGAGAAGTTCCTGCGGTACTGGCGCCGCCGGGTCGACGTCGACGTCGAATCGGCGTCCGGCATCATGTCGCTGACCGTCGAGGCCTTCGATCCCGACGAGTCGCTCGCCATCACCAAGGCGGTCATGACGGATACGGAGCGGATGCTGAACGACCTCAGCCTGCCGTCCCGGAAGGACGCCCTCGACGTGAGCACGCGCGTCCTGAAGCTCGCGGAGGAGCGCGAGGCCAAGGCCAACGCCGCCCTGAACGAGCTGCGCAACCGCGAGGGCGTGCTCGACGTCATCAAGTCGAACACCGCCACCATCAAGTCGGTCTCGGAACTGCGGGAGACGCGCACCAAGCTCGCCGTCCAGCTGGCGGTGCTCCAGCGGGACCTCGGCCCGCAATCCCGCAGCATCGTCGACCTGAAGCAGCAGATCGGCGATCTCGACGCGAACATCGCGCGGGTCCAGCAGCAGCTGGCCGGCACCGCGCCGACCGAGAAGCGGCGCCTCTCGGACGCGCTCACGCGGTTCGAGGATCTCGAGCACGAGCGCGAGAATGCCGAGAAGTATCACCGCGACGTGCAGCTGGCCTATGACCGGGCCCGCATCGTGGCCCAGCAGCAGGTCGTGGCCCTGGTGCCGATCGTCGAGCCCATCAAGGCCGGATCCTCGACCGAGCCGCGCCGCATCCTGATGACGAGCATCATCACCGCCGGCGCCGCCGTGCTGTTCGCGGCCGCGATGTTCACCCGCCGCATGCTCATCACCTGATCCCGAGCCGGGTCGGCGCGCGGACGCGGTCGGGACGGTCCGCGGCCCGCCGGCAGCGCCGACGAAAAAGCCCGCCGCGGCGAACCGGGCGGGCTGAGGGAGTGCTTGGGAGGAAGCGCAACCGTACGGCGGACCCTTCTGGCATACCAGATGCCGAATCGCAGGGCAGGTCTGCGAAATCGGGCGGTCTCCCGATGGAATACTTTTCCTGAACGCCTCAATAGGCCGGGCCGACGGCCGCCGGGGTCGCCCGCGACGATCCTAGGCGGCCGCCGCCCGGGACCGCGTCCGCTCCTCGAGGCCGCGGATCGTCGCGGCGAGCAGGCTGTCCAGGGCGTCGCACGCGTCCGCCCGCTCGACGCAGGCCGCGTTCCGCGCGTCCTCCTCGATGACGCGCAGCCGCGCCACGAGGACGCGCGCGCCGACATTCGCGCTCATCGACTTGAGGCTGTGCGCGGCCCGGGCGATCGCCGGCTGGTCGGAGGCGGCGAGGGCGGCTCTCAGACCGGCGAGCGCCACCGGACCCTGCGCCCGATACAGGTCGAGGACGCGGTCGAGGAAGGCGCCATCTCCGAGGCCGAGCAGCCCGTCGATCACCTCGGCGTCGATGAGGTCGTCGGCGGCGTTCGCGACGGCCGGCGCGGCGAGCGGAGCGACCGGGGCCGGCGTCACGGTATGCGCGGCGGCGGCAGCCGGCGCGACGCGGAGCGCCGGGACCTGCGCCTGCAGCAGGTCGGCGAGTTGCCGCAGCGTGAAGGGCTTCAGGAGCGTCCCGTCCATGCCGGCCGCCGCCGCGGCGTCGGCGGCCTCGCCGAGGACGTGCGCCGTGAGGGCGACGATCGGGACGCGCCCGCCGGTGGCCGCCTCGCGCTGCCGGATCCACCGCGCGGCCGCGAAGCCGTCCAGGACCGGCATGCTGCCGTCCATCAGGATCAGGTCGAAGCGTTGCGTCTCGGCGGCCGCCACTGCCGCGGCCCCGTCCTCGACGGTCACGACATCGGTCACGCCGCAGCGGGCCAGCGCCTCGAGGGCCACCTCGCGGTTGACCGCGCTGTCGTCGGCGACGAGCACCCGCGCGGCCGGGAATCGCGGGAGCGCCTCGTCCGTGCCGGCGGGCGAGGTCGGGGAGGCGGCCGCGGCGAGGGCGTCGCCCGCGGCCAGCGCCGCCAGGACGGGCTGCCACTCCGCCTGGGTCACCGGCCAGCGCAGCACCGCGTCGGCGAGACCGGCGCGGAGCGCCGCGTCGGCCGCGCCGTCGCCCGGTCCCGCGACCGCGAGCACCCGCACGGCCCGGTCCGGCCGGCGGCCCGCCGCCACGAGGGCGGCCGCGTCGCCGATCCAGTGGTCGGCGGCGCTCCCCGGCGCGACCGGCGCGAAGCCGGCCGCGCGCAGGCCGGCCGCGAGGGCGGCGCGGGTGGCGGGACCGGCCGTGTCGAGCGCGATCGCGGCCGGCACCGCGTCGCGGCGCCGGACCGGGCAGGCCGGCTCGGCGACGGTCAGGGGGATGCGCGCCGAGAAGGTCGAGCCGGCGCCGACGCGGCTCGTCACCGCCACGGTGCCGCCCATCGCGGCGGCGATCTGCTGGGCGATCGAGAGCCCGAGGCCGGTGCCGCCGAACCGGCGGGTCGTCGACTGGTCGGCCTGCGAGAAGGCCGAGAAGATCGTCGCCAGCTTGTCCTGCGGGATGCCGATCCCGGTGTCGGAGACGGCGATCACGAGGCACCCGTCGGCGGCATCGACCGTCATCCGGACGGCGACGTGGCCGGCCTGGGTGAACTTCAGCGCGTTCGACACGAAGTTGCTCAGCACCTGCCCGAGGCGGACCGGGTCGCCGAGGATCGCCCGCGGCACCTCCGGCCCGACCTCGGCCGCGAGGTCGAGCCCGGCCGTCCGGGCCCGCTCGGCGAAGAGCGTCACCGCGGTGTCGGCGAGTTCGGCGGGGCTCACGGGCACGCGCTCGAGCTCGAGCTTGCCCGCCTCGACCTTCGCGAAGTCGAGGATGTCGTTGATGATCGCCAGGAGCGACCGGCCGGACCGGGCGATGACCTCGGCGTAGCGGCGCTGGCGCGCCGGCAGGTCGGACCCCGCCAGCAGCTCGGCCATGACCAGGACGCCGTTCATCGGGGTCCGGATCTCGTGGCTCATCGTGGCCAGGAAGGCCGATTTGGCGGCGTTGGCGGCGTCGGCGGCCTGCTTGGCCTCGCTCAGGTCGGACGTCCGGGCGCTGACCTCCGCCTCGAGGTGGGCGCTGTGGGCGGCGAGGCGGTGATCGCGCTCGTTCACCGCGGAGAGCAGGTCGTTGAAGGTCCGCGCCAGCGCGCCGACCTCGTCGTCGCCGCCCACGGGCGCGCGCTGCGCGTAGTCGTGGCGCAGGCGGACCGCCTCCATGGTGCGGGCGAGGGCGGCGAGCGGGCGCGTGACGCTGCGCTGCAGGTAGAGCGACACGCCGACGCCGATCGCGACGGCGAGCAGCGCCGCCAGCGCGGCGTTCTGCGCGGCGGCCCAGAGATGGCCGAGGATGTCGTCGGTCTCGCCGATCAGCACGACCCGGCCGACCGGGACCCCGTTCTCCACGATCGGCGCGGTCGCCTGGAGGCTGCGGGTGGCGAGCAGGTGCAGGAGCGACAGGTCCGCGCCGTCCTGGGCGGCGTCCCGGGTCAGGCGCAGGCCGATCCCCTGCTCGGCGAGTACGGACCCGTCCGGACGCTCGATCGCCCCGTAGACGATGGACGGCACCTTGCCGATCGCCCGCAGCGACGCGTCCGCCCCGTCGGCGTCGCCCGCCGCGGTGGCCCGGGCGCCGCCATGCGCGAAGACCTGCGCGACGGCCTCCAGCGCCGCCTGCTTGTCGGCGGCGTAGCGGGCGACCTCGCGCCAGACCGACAGGGCTGCCGCCAGGACGAGCGCCGCCGTGACGGCGCCGGTCACCGCCAGAGCCAGCCGGCCCGCCAGGGAGCGCCTCGGCCTCAGCCACGCGAGATGCACGCTCGGCTCCTTCAGGTGGCCCGGTCGGGCCCGATCGCGGGGGGGGAGGGGACGGGGAGGGGCGGTAAGGGCGACGGTACCGGGGAGCGGATCAGGCGGCGGCGCGCAGGCAGGTCCGCGCCACCGCGTCCCAGCCCGCGAGGAACGCCTCGACGCAGCGCGGGTCGAAGTGGCGGCCGGCTTGGTCCGCCACGAAGGCCCGCGCCCGCTCGAGCGGCCAGGCCGCCTTGTAGGGCCGCTCGGTCACCAGGGCGTCGAACACGTCCGCCACAGCCACGATGCGGCCCGAGAGCGGGATCCCCTCACCGCGCAGGCCCTTCGGGTAGCCGGTGCCGTCCCAGCGCTCGTGGTGGCTCTCGGCGATCTCGGCGGCGAGCCGCACGACGTCGGAGGTGCTGCCCTCCAGGATCCGCCGGCCGCGCTCGGCGTGCTTCTCCATCTCGGCGCGCTCCTCGGCGGAGAGCGGTCCGGGCTTGAGCAGGATCGCGTCGGGCACGCCGATCTTGCCGACGTCGTGCATCGTGGAGGCGAGCTTCAGGATCCGGATCTCCTCCGGGCCGAAGCCGAGGTTCCGGGCGATGACGCCCACGTAGCCGGCCACCCGGGCGATGTGGTCGCCGGTATCGGTGTCGCGGTGCTCGGCGGCCCGCATCAGCAGGGCGATGATCTCGCGCTCCCGCGCCTCGATGACGGCGACCGCCGCCGCGACCTCGCGGGCGAGCCACGCGGCCCGGTCCTGCTCCTGCCGGTGGGCCGCGCTGATCTTCATCAGGTTGGTGATGCGGGCCTGGATCTCCACGGGATCGCAGGGCTTGCCGAGGAAGTCGGTCGCGCCCGCGCGCAGGGCCTCGTGGCGCAGGCTGCGCTGGTCGAGGCTCGTCACCATCACGATCGGCACGTGCGCGAAGCCCGGGACCGCCCGCGCCGCCGCGATCACCTCGAGGCCCGTCAGGCCGGGCATGTCGTAGTCGGTGACGACGATCCCGATCCGGTCGACATGCGCCCGCAGGAAGTCGATCGCCGTCACGGGACACGTGAAGGCGACCGGCTCGCAGTCGGCCACGGGCTTGAGCGCCTGCATGATCAGCAGGTTGTTCATCTCGGAATCGTCGAGGATCAGCGCGAGCACCGTGTCACTCCCAGGCGACGAGTAGTCGACGCAGGATCCGCATCGCGTCCTCCCTACTGGGACAGCAGCAGCTTGCCCGAGAGGGGTCCGACCCCCTTCGGCACCGGCACGCTGGTCCCGTCGTAATTCGCGTTCAGATAGAGGTTCGGGCCCTGGTACAGGTTGACCTGCTGGGCCACGATCACCGTGTAGGCCGACTGGTCCGCGACGGGCTTGTCGGCGTCGATCACGACGCGGCCGGCCGGCAGGTAGAGCGTCCCCAGCATGGTCCGCGCGTTGTCGCTGATGATGCGGTAGGTCCGCATGGGCTTGGTCGCCGCCAGCGGCGGCGGGGTCGGCGACGGTGGCGGCGGCCCGGGCAGCAGCGGCGTGACGATCTGGTCCACCAGGCCGGCGAGGATCGCCGCGGGGTCGACGGGATCGCTGACCGTGCGCTCTTCCATCATCAGCAGGCCGGCCATGGGGCCGGTGGTCGGCGCCGACAGGCTGACCGTGGTCTTCTTGTCGAAGAGCAGACCGCCCTTGTTGCCGGTGAAGTAGAAGGCGACGTCGGTCCCCGTCATGGCGGCATTCTTGTCGACGATGAGCGGGCCGTCCTTCATCACGTAGATGCCGGCGCGCAGCGTCACGGAGGCGTTCTTGGTGATGTACAGGCCGCCGCAATAGGTGCCCGGATCGAGGGTGACGCTCTGGTCGACGATGTTGCCGGAGGTGTCGCGCTTGCTGTTCGCCGAGGACGGGATCGCCGTGCACGCGCCGACCGGCGGCGCTGCCCGGTCCTTCAGGGGGTCCTGGATCGGAGGGCAACCCGTCTGCGGCGGCGGCGCGAAATTCGCGCGGGCGCCGTCGAAGCCGCCCGCCGTGCAGATCGTCTGCGCCCGGGCATAGGCGCTGTCCTTGCCGACCATGCCGCGCGGGCTCTGCGAGTTGCTGTAGAGCGAGCAATCCTGGGCGGTCACCTCGGCGCTCTTCTCCAGCTCGAACGCGCCGGCGGCGAGCGGGTCCAGCGTCAGGAGGCACAGGCGCATCTTGCCGACGACGCGGACCGTCGAGCGGACCGAGACCTTGACGGTGGGCACCCCGACGAAGCCGCCGAAAGCGAGCTTGACGGTCTCGTCGACCGTCGTGGCGACGCTGGTCTTGTCGTCCGCCACGTCGACCCGGAGGGCGTAGGGACTCTCGGGCCGCGGCGCCGCCTGGGCGTGGACCGTGTCGACCACGATGCTCTTGGCCGCCGCCGAGGTCGAGACGGCGAGCTTGAGGTAGTTGCCGGCCGCGAGGACTCCGGCATCGGCCGCGTTCTGGAGCTGGCTGCGCCGCGAGGCGAGGCGGGCGTAATCGATGCCGCCCCCGGTCAGGCCGAGCAGCACCACGGCGCTCAGGCCGAAGGTCAGGGCGACCGAGCCCGACCGGTCCGTCAGGGCCCGCGGGCCGGCGCGGAGCACTCTCCAGAACAGGGAAATGGACGCGTCTCCCAGGGCGGGACCGGATCGGCGGCTGCGGCGGCACCGGCCACCGAACCGTTGGCCTAAGGCACAGCTCCTAAAAATCCGTGGCGTCCGAGCACCGCGAAGCTATCGCCACGCGATAGTGCCGCCTTTAGCTGTGAACAACTTCTATATGCGGCCGCACAATGCCCGGCACCGTCTCGACGACTGATCGCCTCACCGGCCTGCCGCCGGATGAACACAACAGCACACAACCTCAGGGTGAATTTGCGTCCTCATCACAGATCGCGGCCGCAAAATCTTGCTGAACCCGCAATTTCTACCCAGATTTGAACCGTTTTTAAACGGCCTCATCATAGGGTTATTTCCGTCCGCGCCTCTACGGCCGGACGGCGGCAGGCACGGACCTGCAGAGTTCGTTTGGCATGATGGGCATCTTTCGGCGCGTCGCGACCGTCCGCCGTCCGGGCGGGACCGAGGGCCGCGCCGGCACGGCCGGACGCGTCCGACGGTTCGCCGGCCACCGGACCGGCGCCTCAGCGGTAGAGTTCGCGCTCCTGGCCGCGCCGTTCCTGGCTCTCCTGGGCGTCGTGGCGGAATCCGGCGTCATCGCCATCGAGCAGCAGACGCTGGATATCGCGGTCGACCGGAGCGTCCGGCAGCTGCGAACCGGCACCTTCCAGGACGGCTCCGACGGCAGCGATCCGAGCGAGCGCCTCCGCAGGATCGTCTGCACCGGCCCCTCGGCGCTGTTCCCCTGCGCCGACCTGCGCCTCGACGTCTCCCGGACGCCCTCGTTCTCGACCTCGCAGCCGGCGGAGCCGTTCGACAAGACCACGAAGACCTGGACGCCGGGCTTCGGCCAGCGCTTCGAGTGCCCGCAGGGCGGCGACACCGTCACGGTCCGGGTCGCCGTGCCGGTGATGCGGCTGTTCCAGATGCTGGATTTCACCGGCCGGATCATGGCCGACAAGACTCAGCTGCTGGTCACGACCGAGATCTTCCGGGCCGAGGATTACGAGCCCAAGCCGTGCTGAGCGGTCGCCTGCGCGCCCGCCTGATCCGCCTGATCGGCGACCGGGAGGGCGTGAGCGCGATCGAGTTCAGCGTGATCGCCCCGATCCTGCTGCTGATCCTGATGGGGTCGATCGAGCTGCCCCGCGCCTACATGATCGGGAAGCGGCTCGACAACGCGGCGGCCACGATGGCGGACCTGATCTCGCGCGGCAGCTACGCCGACCTCAAGCCGGTCTTCGCCGCGACGAGCGCGATCTCCAACCCCTACGACGTGAGCCGGGCGAGCATCGTGCTCACGGCGGCGGGCACCTACAGCGACGGCAGCTCGGCGGCGACCAAGGTCTGCTCGAGCGCCGAGTCCAACGGACAGGCCCGCACGGCGGGCTCCTCGCTCGGCGCACCGCCCGCCGGAATGACCCGGAACGGCGACCGCTTCGTCGTGTCGGAAGTCACGATGACCTACCACCCGATCTTCCCGGTCCTCTCGAACCTGACGCGGTGGACCTTCCGGTACAAGAAGATCTGGCCGGTGCGCGGCGGCGAGATCTACAACGGGCAGAGCGAGGTGGTTCTGCCCGGGGGAAAACCCTGCCCGGCCTGACGGGTAGGCTGACGCTTCGTACCGGCCCGGCTTTGCGGCCGGCGCCACCGGATGACCCGGTGACGCCGGATCGCGGACACGCCCCGCCTCAGCGAGCCGGGACCGCGGTGGCGACGACCCGGCGCGAGGCCGGGCTCGCCGGGACGAGACGCGGCGTCGTGGCCAGCTCGGTGGCCGGCCGCACGGCGGCCGTGGGACGGGCCTGCTCGCGATAGAGCGGCGGGGTCAGCGCGATGCTCTCGTCGGCGCGGGCGGCCCCGATCATCGGAACGGCAGCGAGGGCGGCGAGAACGATGGTGCGAACGGTCATGATCTGAAGTCCTCTCGTTGTCCGGGGCGTGCCCGGCTTCGAGGAGATATCTACGCTGCAGAGCAACATGATCCAAACAGATGCAATCGATTTCAATTATCGATCTTGTCAATGATGGATCGCCGGTGAAACTGCCGGTCGGCGCCGCCGTCTGCCTGGTTCGCATTCTGCATCCCCGGCCCGCCGAGCGGCCGGCGCGGAGTGGAGGCGTTGCTGGACTCGGACCGTGACCGGGTCGTCCTATGACGGACGGCCCCAGCGGACGGGCCGAGTTAATGCAAAATTAAAACCCCCCCCCGAATGTCGGGCGCGCGGTCGAAAATCTTCGAAATACCAGAGGTTTAGCGCATAAAATTTTATCTGTTCGCGCGGAAGGAGACGGCCCGTTGCTGGTTGCGGCCCTGCTTTTCGCGGTGGGCATATGGGAGGGCTGGCGGTATCGAGCATCGGTTCTGATGGCCAGCTCGATGCTGGTCACCCTCGGGTGGCTGGCCCTCTCGATCTTCGTCTGGGCCCAGTTCGACGCCGAGAAGGTGCTGCTGCTCTTCGCCTACCTCACCGCTCTCCAGGCCGGCTATCTCGTCGGGGCCTATATCGGCGCCGATACCGGCCCGAGCCGCTGACCGGTCCGGCGACGCCGCCGGGATTGAGGTCCGGCCGGCAGACGCATACTCGGCGCGGGCTCAGTGGCCGAGCGCGACCGGGATGCTGAGATCGACGATCCCGTCCACACCCAGGAGTGCGGCGGGCGGCGCGGGCGCCGGACTGATCCCCTGCACGGCGCGGAGCGCCCGTTGATCGAGCTTCGCCGAGCCCGAGCTCTCCTCGATCTCCGCGCCTTGAACCGCACCGTCCGCGGCGATCTGCACGTGGACGACCACGGTTCCGCGGCCGCGGCCCGGTCCCGGCCGCGTCCCGGCGCGGTCCGCGGCATCGATCCGCGTGACCAGGTCGGAGAGCCAAGCCCGCGCGGCGGGTCCCGGTGCGGTCCGCGCCGCCACCGCCGCCGACGAAAGGGCGAGGCCGAACACGACGGCAGCGGCGATCACGGCGCGCGGCAGCATGGGGAGCGGCGACATGGGGAACGGCGGCTCCTCGAGCCCGGGATCGGGGATCGACCCTACGCGCAGAGGCGGGTCCCTAGCGACCCCGTCCGCCGGTCGCCGTCACGAGACAGCGGTGGATTTCCGGCCCTTCGGTCCCGCGGCGGCCAGCATGATGTCGTCGCTGCCGACCTCGAGGCCGGTGTAGCCCAGCATCTCGGCGAGCTGTGTCCGGGCCCGCCAGACCCGGCTCTTCACCGTGCCGATGCGGCACTGCATGACGGCGGCGGTCTCCTCGTAAGTGAGGTTCTCGATCGCCACGAGCACCAGCGCCTGCCGCATCGGCGGCGCCAGGCGGTCGAGGGCGGCCTGGACGTCGCTCAGGTCGAGATGGCCGCCCTGCTCGGGCAGCGAGACCATCCGCTCCGCCTGCGCGCCGTCCTCGTCCTGCACCTCGCGCCCACGCTTGCGGTGCTCGTTGTAGAACTGGTTGCGCATGATGGTGAACAGCCACGCTTCCAGGTTCGTGCCCGGCGCGAAGCTCGCGCGCGAGCGCCAGGCCCGGAGGAGCGTGTTCTGCAGGAGGTCGTCGGCACCGACATGGCTGCGCAGGAGCGAGCGGGCGAAGCGCTGCAGGTTCGGCACCAGGGAGAGGAGCGAGGCCTGGAACGCCTTCTCGCGCCCGTCCTGCGCCCGGCCGAAGGCGCCGTCGAGCAGCCTCAGCAGTTCGGCGAAGCGATCCGCGATGGTCGGCTCGACGTTGTCCTGCGCGTAGGTCGCAGCGAGCAGATGGCCGAGGTGATACTGCACGCTGTCGGGGAGCCGGGGGCCCTGCGCGTCGATTGTATCAGCGTCGAGCGAGAGTTCGAGCATGATAGCCGATCACCTGAAGGGTACGAAAAATCGCGTGGCGCCATTAATCGCTGAATACGCCGCATCCGCCGCAACATAGATCAGCGGATGGGCACATCTTCGGATCAATATATGCTGGCATCCGCGACAATCGCGACAGAGATGTCGACGGAAAGAGGGAGTTCGATGACGTCATACGCACCGGAAAACTGTTCGCCGCACGGCCGTATCTGCGGCAGCGCACGCGAAGATCTCGCTGCTGCGAATGCCCGCCCCGAGCGGGGCGGCCGCAGGACGCTCTCGACCGCGGGATCGTGCCCATGACCCGGCTCTCGGATCTCGAGGACGATCCCGCCTTCCAGGAGGCCGTCCTCGCCGTTCGGGGCGCGGCCAGCACCCTGAGCGGCCGGGCCGTGACCGTCGAGGAGGCCCGGTTCCTCGTCGGCATCGCCCTGACGACCTTCGCGCATGCCGGCGGTCTCGAGGAGCCCAGCCGCAGCCGGCTGGCCCGTTTCTCGGCGCGCATCGGGCCAGGCACCGTCGTCGAGACACTGACCAAGCACTGAGCGTGGGCGCCGGGGGGTGCGGGCCGGCCGCCCGCGCCTATCCGGCCTCCGCCATGGCCGCCCGCAGAACCCGAAGGAGGTCCGCCATCACCGCCTCCCGGTCCGGATCGCGCGCCGCGAGGCGGAGCCCCGCGGCGACGTGCTGGTCGATGATCAGGAGGCCGACCTCGCGCAATGCCGCGGTGGCGGCCCGGATCTGCTGGATCTCGTCGAGGCAGTGCCTGTCGGCCTCGACCATCGCCCGCAATCCTCGAACCTGACCCTCGATCCGCGCCAGTCGCCGGACCAGCGGGGCGCGCTCCGCGTCGGTCCGGGCGAGGCAGACACGACCGTCAACGAGCGTGCCGCGTGTCACCGTCCTGCGAGCCACCTGTTCCCGTCCGCGCGCGGGTCGCGGCGCACCGGAGCGCCGCGACCTCGGGTGAGCCGTCCCGGCCGGCGGATCAGCCGATCTGCTGACTCTCGGCACCGCTGTCGGGCCGCGCCGGGCCGAGCACCGGCTCCTCGCCCATCGGCTGGTTCTGGACAACGCTGAACTCGCCCTTGCCGTCGAGCGACGGGCCCTGGGTCCAGCGCCCGGCCGGCGGCGGCGAACCGTCCGCCGACGTCGAGAAGAAGTTGTAGTTGAACTTCTGGTTCTCCTTCTCCTGCGGGAAGGAGTTCGGGATCGGCAGCGTTCCGGCGTGGCCGCCGAGTTCCTCGATCACCGCCAGCCATTGCTGCTGGTGCATCGTGTCCCGGGCGATGAGGAAGCTCCACATGTCGCGCATGCCCGCATCGTTGGTGGCGTTGTAGAGCCGCACCGCCAGGACGCGCCCGGTGCTCTCGGCGGCGACGTTGCAGTACATGTCGGCCGCGATGTTGCCGCTGGCGTAGATGTGGCTCATGTCGAAGGACTGGCCGTCGGAATTACCCGGGAAGGCGGCCATGCCGGTCGACAGCAGCGTCTTGTGCAGCATGCCCTCGGCGATGTGGCGCGGGTTCTCGCCGCCCATCACGGCACCGACGATCGCGTCGGCCGCCCCGGCCTCCTGGACCTTGGTAGGGGCGTTCTCGAGGTTCAGCGCCACCGCAGTCGCGAGCATCTCGATATGGCCGATCTCCTCGGTGGCCGTATTGAGCAGCATGTCACGGTACTTGGTCGTCGGGGCGCGGTTCCCCCAGGCCTGGAAGAAGTACTGGAAGGCGACCCGGATCTCGCCCTCGATGCCGCCAATCGCCTGCTGGAGCATGCGGGCGTAGATCGGGTCGGGGCTGTCGACCTTGACCGGGTACTGAAGCCGCTTGTCGTGATAGTACATGATGTCTGTCCCTCGCGAGAGGCACGGCGTGCTCAAGCCCACCGCACGATCGGCCGTCGGCCCGGTACTCCGTGGGAGCATCGCGCCTCGCACCCTGTCCAACCCCGCTTCGGGACCACGGTTCGATCTTTCGCGAATTTTATAACGATCAATATTTGACCGAACGCATTTTCCCGCGCCGCGCCAGGGTATTGTCGTGAAAATCCACGATCAGGGCCGCGCCTAACCGGCCAGAATTACACAATGTAAGTTAAGGGCGCTTCACCCATGTTAAGGGGGCGCCGCGAATGACCGGATCAGCGGCCCCTTTCTCTGCCCGCGATGCGCCGCGTGAGGGCACTCGGTGGTCGGACAGGGGACAGCTCTCTCGGGATCGCCGGGCGCGCGCGGCGCGGCCGCGGAACGCGCCGCTCTACGGGCGCCTACAGGAGCCCGGTGCGCCGGGCGAGCATGATCCCGAAGGCGAGGCAGGCGGCGAGGCTGACGGCCAGCATGGCGACGTTGGTCCAGAACCGGACCGGTCGGCTGGACCCGTCGATCCCGCTCGCCCGCAGCCGCACCCACGGCACGTAGAGGTAGAGGGCGATCAGCGTCAGGATCAGGAACGCGAAGGTGGCGACCCGCCCGGTGATCAGGGCCGCGCCGGCCAGGACCGCCCATCCGATGACGAGGCCCAGCATGGTGAACAGGGCTGTCGAGTTCACGTCCGCGCGTCCCCTTCAGCGGATGGTGTCGGCCGGGCAGCCGACGCGATCCTCAGTCTGCGACGAGTTCCGCTAGGGAACCGTTAGCATCGTCCGGACTGATTGCGAGATCGGGAAGGTTTCTGGTGCTGCGAGAGAGGATTGAACTCTCGACCTCTTCATTACCAATGAAGTGCTCTACCACTGAGCTACCGCAGCAGGTGACCGGGGCGCTCCCGCGGGGGCGTCTCCGTCCGGCCGAGTGGGGCCATAACGGATCGCCGCCGGGTTGGCAACGCCGTGTTGCGCTTCCGCGCCGTTTTAGGTGCGCGATGCGGCCCGGATCAGGGCGGCGAGCCCGGGCTCGGACACGGCCTCGGCGGCGTCCGAAGGGGTGAACCATCGGAGTTCCCGCTGGCGCGCCTCCGGGAAATGCTTGAGCTGCTTGCGCACCTCCAGCGGAAACACCTTCACCTGGCACAGGACGGTGTCGAGGTTCCTCAGACGCTTCTGGTAGAGGTAAAGCCCGATCGGCCGCTTGCCGACCGCACCGCGCAGGCCGGCCTCCTCGTAGGCCTCCCGCGCGGCCGCCTCGAACGGCTTGCGACCCTTCATCGGCCATCCCTTGGGGATGACCCAGCGGCGGCTCTCCCGGGAGGTCACCAGCAGGATCTTGGTCTTGCCGTCCCGCCCGTGCCGGAACGGCAGGGCCCCGACCTGCCGGCGCGGCTCGCCGTCCTCCTCGAGGACGGTCACGGGCGCACCCGGCGACGCGGGACGCCCCTCCGATCCGACCGGATCGACGGCGCGCGCGGGCTGTGAGCGGGCTGGGGGATGATCGGATCCTCGGTCGGCAGCTCACGACAAGCTACACGGCGCGCCGGCTCGTTCAACTTGCAATAGTCGAACGCCGCGGCGTGTCCGTGACCCCGCGGCGCTCCTGTCATCTCGCGCTCGGACGGCCGGCGCGCCGTGAAACCGGTCACCCGATCCGACGAACCGGCCGCCCACCCGAGCCGGAAGGCGGCAGCGCCGCGGACGCCATCCCGGCCGAGACCGGGTCGGCACCGGCCGCCTTCGAGGCGCTCGCCTTCGCCGGAAGGACGGTCGGGATCGGGCCGGTGGAGGTCGACGCCGCGGACGCGACCGAGGCCGAGGACGCGGCCTGGGCCGACGCGGAGGTCGACGCGGGTGTCGGCGACGGGACCGGAGCAGTCGCGGCGGCGGGGGACACGGTCGGAGGCGACACGGGGACCGATGAAGCGAGCGGTCTGGCGCCCGGCGCCGCGGCGTTCGGGGCCGCCGGCACGAGGGCCGGGCCGGCGGCGTCCGCCTCCGGCTCCACCGCGGCCGCGGCACCGAGCGTGTTCGGGGGCTCGCGCCACGCGAAGGCGTCGAGGCGCCCGGTCACCGGCGAGACCGGCGCCCAGGTATCGGTGGCGATGCCGTCGGCGATCCACACGCGGTCGCGCGGGGCGCGGGCGGCCCGCGCCAGCCACTCGCGGGCCTGACCGGAAGCGGCCCCGTGCTCGGCCTCCTCGATGGCCGCCATCATCAGGCAGGCCCGGGCGGTCGGACGGTCGGAGAGCAGGGGCTTCACGGCCTCGCGGGCCCGCTTGTAGTCCCGCGCGTCGAGGGCGGCCTGGCCCAGGGCGAGGCGGGATTCGGGGTCCCAGACCGACAGCTTGGCCAGGACTTCGGCGCGGGCGAGGCGGTCGCGAACCGAATCGCCGGGACGCAGGCCCAGATAGACCTTCGCGAGGTCGGGATGGGGATTTGCCTTCCAGGCCGCCTCGACGATCCGGGCGGCCTTCTTGACGTCGCCGCGACGGGCCAGGAGGCGGCCGGCGATGCAGGCCGCCGGCACGAGGTCGGGGGCGAGCTTGACCGCCTGCAGGGCCCGCTCCGTGGCGATCTCCGGCTCGCCGGCCTCGCGCTCGCCGGCGATGGCGGTGAGGAGCACAGCCCGCTGGCGCCGGGCCGCGGCCTTGTCGATCAGTCCGAGGGACGAGCGGCGCTCGATCGTCTCCAGGGCGGCCGCCCAGTCGCCGTCGGCGCTCTGCGCCTCCAGAAGGGCCTCGTTGGCCCAGGTCACGCTCGGGGCGAGGCGGGCGGCCTCGGTGGCGTAGGCGCGGGCGGCCGTCTCGTCCTCGCGGCGCCGGGCCTCGACGAACAGGCCGCGCAGGCCCAGGACCCGGGTCTCGGGATCGTCGACCATGCGCTGGAAGGCGCTCTCGGCCGCGTCCCGGTCGCCGGAGATCTGCGCCGCCTGCGCCTTCAGCAGCAGGGTCAGCGGCTCGGTGCCGAGGAGCCGCTCGGCGTCGCCCGCGAAGCGGCGGGCCGCCAGGGGATCGCCCGAGCCCACCGCCACCATGCCGCGGGAGAGGGCCGAGAGGCCCTTGGCCCGGCGCCGCTCGGCCGATCCGCGGACCAGGGCCTCGGGCAGGCCGATGACACCGCGCACGATCGCCCAGAGGACGCCCAGGACGATCGCCGCCGCGATCACGCCGACGAGGGCGACCGCGAGGCTGGTGCCGATCTGGTAGCCGTTCCAGACGACGGTGACGGTGCCGGGCCTGTCGGCGATCCAGACCGCCCCGAAGGCGGCGAGTGCGAGCAGGGCCAGGAAGGCGAGGGCGCGCCACATGGGGTCAGTATCTCCTGTCGGCGGCCGGCTGGCGGCCGTCGCGGGGTGCGGGAGGAGCGGGGCGCCTGCGCGCCCGCTCGGAGATGGTGCGGCCGCGCAGCGCGCGGATCGGGGCCCTCACCGGCCTAGCGCCCGGGGGCGGCCTGGGCCGGCTGGGCGGCGCCGACCGGCAGGGCCTTGAAGGCGCCGTCGAGCAGCGCGCGCACGGCCTGCTCGGCCTCGGCCCGGGCCTTGAGCTTGGCGCCGAAATCTCCGGCCTGCTCCCGGGCCTCGGCCGGGAGCGCCGCGAAGGCCGCCGAGGCCGCCGGCAGGTCGCCGCGGTCGAGGGCCGCCTGGACCTTGCTCTCCGGATCGTCCGCGGCCTCGGGAGCGGGTGCGTCGGCCTTGCGGATCTGCACGAGACCGTCGGCCATGCTGAGGAGCTTGGTGCGGAAATCGCCGGTCTCGGCCGCGCTCTTGGCCCGCTGCGCCTGCCGCTTGGCCGCGATCCGCTCGGCGATCGGCCGGAACGTGTCGGCAAGATCCCCGGCCGAGGGAGCACCGCCGTCGGCGAAGGGCGCCAAGGCCTTGGCCTGCGCGTCGGTCCCCGGATCGAGCTTGCGCAGGGTCGCGAGCGGCTCGGCGTAGCTCGTCCCGGATTCCAGGGCGGCCGCCACGCGGTCGGCGACGACGACCCGGAGCGCCGCCTGGACGGTGCTGGCCTCGGCGCGCTGCGCGACGCTCTTGTCCAGGGCGGCGATCTGGTCGGCCTGCTCCTGCAGCCGCCGGTCGACCGCCTTCGCGGCCTCCGCGGCCTGGGCCTGTCCGGCCTCGGCGGCGGTGCGGCTCGCCTGGGTCGCCGCCTGGACCGCCTCGGTCGCGGCCTTCACCCGCGCATCGACGGCCTGCTGCAGCGCGTCGAGGCGCTGCCCCAGGGCCGCGTCGGCCTCGGCGTTCGCCTTGGTCTTCTGCTCCACCTCGCTCTGCAGCGCCGCGACCTTGCGAGCGGCCTCCTCGGCCGCGCCCTTGTTGGCGCCGCCATCCTCCACCGCCTTCAGGCGGGTCTCGAGGTCGGCGATCTGCTTCGCGTTGTCCTGGACCACGCCGAGCTTCGAATCGGCCGGCTGGTCGCGACCGGGCTCCTGACCCGGCTCCTCCTGCAGGGCCGCGACGCGCTGGTCGAGGCTATCGAGGCGGGCGACGAGATCCGGCGGCACCGCGGGGGCCTGACCGGAGGCCTGACCGGCCGCTTGCCCGTCGGCGGTGGACGCGGGCGCCGCACCGGACTTGTCCAGGGCCTGCTTGGCGCTCGCCTCGGCGGCGGCGACGCGCTTGTCGAGCGCCGTCACGGCGTCGCGCGGGGCCTGCCCGTCGAGACGCTTGTCGAGGGACGCGAGCTGGCTGGAGAGCCTCTGGTCCAGGGCGCTCAGGCGTGGGTCGGGACCGATCCCGGCCTTCTCAGCGCCGAACAGCAGGCCGGCGCCGATCACGCCGCCGAGCAGCCCCGCGGCCGCGAGCGAGCCGAACCCGGCCCGGGCCCGGCCGGCGGGCGCGGCGGCGCTCCTGCTGGGATCGACGGCGGCCACCGCGGGGATCGGGCCTTTCGGCGGCTCCTTGCCGTCCCTGGAGGCGTCCTTGGGGGTATCCTTGAAGGTATTCTGGGCGGTGTCCCTGGAAGCGTCCTTGCCCGGCTCCTTGCCGGCGGTCGCCGGATCCGGGATCCGCTTGGCCTTCAGGTCGATGATCGGGCCGGCCGTCACCGCGCTGGCCGCCGCCGGGCCCGCGGCGCCGGGTGCGGGTCCGCCCGGACGGGGACCGCCCTGCGGGCCGGTTCCGGGCTGCGCGGCCTTCGGATCGATCTTCGCGCCGGACGTCCCGGACGCGGCGGTGGAGGCCGTCGACGACGACGAGGGGGACGCTCCGGTCCTGCCGTCGGAGGCCGACGACGCGGCGCCCGCCGTCACGGGATCGGGCTTCGCACCGGCCGACTGGGCGGCCGGGCCGGTCGACGGCTTCAGGCTGTCGGCCCCGGAGGCCAGCTTGCCGGCGTCGGCCTTCGGATCGGTCGTGCCGGGCTTGGCGGTCACGACCGGGTCGGTCGCCGGCCTGGGCGGCGTTCCGGACGCGGATCCCTGCGGCCCCCGCACGCCGCCGGCGGCGGTGGAAGAGGTGGAAGCGGACGTCGAGGCCGACGTGGAGGCTGTGGACGCCGACGTCGCGGCCGGTCGGGACGCGCCACCGGGCGGGCTGGACTGCCCGGGCTTGCCGGGCGCGGCGTCCGGCTTCCGGCCGCCGGGGCCGGGCTTGTCGGCGTCGCTGGGTGGTGGCGTCACGGGCAAGTCCTCCAACTCTTCGGCGTCGCCGCGCCCCCCTAGCACCGCGGCGGCGCCGGGCGCGAGGGCGAGATACGGCGGCCCGGCCTCCCTGTCACCGCGCGGTTAGCCCGGTCGCCCTGTCAGGGCGCCGAGCAGGTCCGCTTCGCGCGGGCGTGCCGCGACGAAATGGACCGGAACACCGGCCGCTTCCAGGGGTGCCGCAACATCCGGCGATAGGCAGTAATGCCTCAGCCGGCGGAAAGCTCCGCCGTGCTCCGATCCATCCGCGAGGGCAAGGGCGACGGCGGCGCTGCGCCGGGAATAGTGAAGGGCCGCCTCGAGGCGGTTCCCGGCGAGTTCGCGGCCGACCGCCGGCGGCAGGCGGTCCAGCGGTTCGGCCCGGTACGCCACGAAGGCCGTGACCCGGAATCCGGCGGCCGTGAGCGTCGCCGCCGGTTCCGGCTTGCGCTCGGCTCCCGTCGCGTGGAGGAGCGGCTGGCTGGGCGGCAGCGTCGCCGCCACCAAGCCGGCGAGGCCCGCGGCGTCGCCGGGGCCCTCCCGGACGGGGCCGAGACCGGCCGCGCGGGCCAGGGCGGCCGTCCGAGCGCCGACGGCGAAGACCGGGAGGCCGCGCAGGGCCGGCGCGTCGCGGATCGCCGGAACCGCGTTGGCGCTGGTCAGCAGCAGCGCGGCGAAGGGTCCCATGGGCGGGGCCGCCGCGGTCGGCCGCACGGCCAGGACGGGCGCCACGAGCGGCGCGTGGCCGAGTTCGGCCAGGGCCGTCCCGGTCCGCGTCGCTCCCGGCTCGGGCCGCGCCACCCAGATCCGCAAGGGCTAGGTCTCCAGCGTCAGGCGGACGCCGTGGCGCGCCGCGGCGCCCGGGGCGAGCAGGCGCTGCGAATCGCGCGCGGCGAGGTCGCCCGCGAAGTCCGACCAGTCGGCGTAGCCGGTCCAGCACTCAAGCGACAGGAAGGGTGCGGTCGGCTTGGTCCAGACCGCCAGGTGGGGGAAATCCGCCATCTCCATGCGGATCGATCGTCCGGGGCCGGTGAAGCGCATCCAGCGGCTGCGGGCGTTCCGGAACACGAAGGCCTCGGTGAAGAGCGCCGGATCGAGGGGCAGCGTGTCTCCGGCGAGGGGGATCGGCTGCTCGTCGCGCAGCAGCAGGCCGCCCGGGCCGACCTGCGGGGCGAAGGGCCACTCCGCCTCCTCGAAGGCGACCGCGTAGCCGCCGTCGCGGGCGCGGGTGCCGCCCGCGAAGGGCCACGGGAAGGCCGGGTGGAAGCCGAGGGCGTAGGGCAGGGGGACGGCGCCGGGATTGGCGACGGTCACGTCGAGGTCGAGCCCCGCCGGGCGGACCCGCGCGGCGATGTCGAGCCGGAACGCGAACGGGTAGTGCGCCCGCGTCTCGGGCCCGTCGGTCAGGCGCAGGGTCACCGCGTCGGCGCTCCGGTCGACCACCGCGAAGGGCAGGTCCCGGGCGAAGCCGTGCTGGGCCATCGGGTAGCGCTCGGACCCGACCGTCACGTGCCCGCCCGCCGAGGCGCCGACCACCGGGAAGAGCCAGGGCGCGTGGCGGTTCCAGTGCTCGGGATCGCCGCTCCAGAGATACTCGGTCCCGCCGACCCGCCACGAGATCGGCTCGGCCCCGTCGGTCGCGAGCGTCGCGGTGGTGCCGTCCGATGCGGTCAGCTCGATGCGCGTGGTCACGGTGCTCTCCCGGTCTGCCTCGGTGAGCCGAGGTAACGGAGGCGGGGCCGGACGCAAGGCCCCGGCGCGCGGTTGCTCAGGCCGCCGTTCCGAGCCCCGGCAGGACCGTCTCGGGCGGCCCGGAAGCGACGATCCGGCCGGCTTCCAGGACGTGGACCGCGTCGGCGCCCTCCAGGGTCGAGAGGCGGTGGGCGATCAGGATCAGCGTCCGCCGGCCCGAGAGGGCGCGCAGCGCCCGCATCACGGCCGCCTGCGTCTCGTCGTCGAGGGCCGAGGTCGCTTCGTCGAAGACGATGACGTCCGGGTCATGGTAGAGGGCCCGGGCGATGCCGACGCGCTGGCGCTGGCCTCCGGACAGCCGCGCCCCGCGCTCGCCGACCCGCTCCGCGTAGCCGTGGGGCAGGGCCGCGACGAAGTCGTGGGCGCCGGCGAGCCGCGCCGCCCGCTCGACGGCGGCGAGGTCCGGCGCGTCGAGGCCGAGCGCGATGTTCTCCGCCAACGTGCCGTCCACCAGGAACACCTCCTGCGGGACGTAGCCGATCCGGTTCTGCCAGGCGGGCAGGGTGTCGGCATCGAGGGCCCGGCCGTCCACGGTGATCCGCCCGGCGGTCGGGCTCAGGACGCCGAGGATCAGGCCCGCGAGCGTCGACTTGCCCGAGCCGGTCCGCCCGGCGAGGCCGACCGTAGCGTTGACCGGGATCGTCAGGTCGATCCCCGCGAGGGCCGGACGGCCGGTGCCGTAGTCGAAGCCGAGGCCCTCGAGCCGGATCGCCCGCGCGAAGGGCAGCCGCTCCGCGGTGCGGGGCCGGGGCTCGCGCTCGTCGGCGAGCTCGTCGACGATCACCCGCACCGCCGGCAGGGTGAAGCGCATCAGCGCCACCGAGGTGAAGATGTTCTGGAAGGCCGGCAGCATGCGGTAGCCCGCGAAGGCGAACAGGCCGAGCAGCGGCAGGATGCCGGCGACGTCGAGCCCCTGGGCGAGCGCGAACAGCACCACCACGATCACCCCGCCGAAGGCCAGGGCCTCGATGACGAAGCGCGGCATCTGGCCGGTGAGCTGGCTCGCCGCGGTGGCGAGGGCGTAGGCCCGGGCCGGGGCGTCGAACCGCGACGCGAACGCCTCCGCGCGCCCGTAGAGCTTCAGCTCGGTGAGCGCCCCGAAGGTCTCCTGCACGATCCGGAAGCGGGCCTCGTTGTCGGCGACGGTGCGGCCGCCCAGCCGCGCCAGCCGGGCGCGCATCACGAGGTAGATCCCGACATAGAGGCCGCCGAAGCCGCCCCCCAGGATCAGCGCGAGCTGCGGCGCGTAGGCCAGCAGGAAGACGATCACCGCGAGCGCCGAGCTCGCCCGCGAGGCGAGCACCGTGGCGGGGGTCAGCGCGCCGATCACCAGCCGGTCGGTCTCGGACAGCACGTTCTTGGCGAGCTCGGCGCTGTTGGCCTTCGCGAAGAACAGCCGCTCCCGGTCGAGGTAGCGGAACAGCAGCCGCCGGCTGAGGCTGTAGCCGGCCAGGTGCGTGAACCGGAGCTGCGCGTAGGTCAGCCCGGCATTCACCAGCGCGGTGACGAGGATCGCCGCGAGCGCGGCCCCGCCGGTCACCAGCAGGAAGCCGCGCTCGTCGGTCAGTCCGAGGGCGCTCCGGGCCTGGGCCAGGTAGGGGATCCGGGTCGCCGCCGACGGGTCCCCGACCAGCGTCAGGAACGGGATCACCGAGGCGACGCCCACCACCTCGAGCAGCGCCGCCGCCGCGAGGCCGAGGGCGATCAGGGCGAGCCGGCGCCGGTCGGCCGACCGCATGGCGCGGACGAGGTCGATCAGCGCGCGCATGGCATCGCGGGGTCTGGCGGGACGGCTCGCATGGTCGGGCCGGGCTTAAGCGCGCCGTCCCGGCCTGTCCACGCCGGGCTCAGTCGAGCTTCTTCAGGGAGCCCAGGTCGACCTCGCCGTCCTGGCCGGTGAAGGTCAGGGTCTTGGCCGCCCCGTCCGCCTGCGCGAAGCCGCCGATCCGGTGGTCGCCGCTGTCGTAGGTCGAGACCTGCCCGTCGCGGTCGACGAGGAGGCGGCGCTTGTCCGGGAAGAACGCGTACCTCATCCCGTTCTGCGCGCCGCTGGTCGCGGGCTCGCCGAGATCCTTCGGCCACCAGGGCTCCGCGCCCTTCATCGGTTTCATGGGCTCCATGGGCTCCATGGGCTTCATGGGTTCCATCGGCTTCATCGGCTCCACGGCGCGCACCTCCTGTCCGGCGAGAGACAGGAGGACGCGGCAGGCGCGGAAGGGTTGCACGCGGACCCGCCCGGGCCCGGCTCAGAGCGGCGGCAGCCCCGGCTCCGGGCGCTCCCGCACCTGGCCGTCGAAGCCGACATGGAGCTGGTGCTCGCGGCCGTCCCGGTCCTTCGCGGCCACCTCGACGTGGCGCGGCCCTTGACCCGTGACCCGCACGTCGCCGTAGCCCGCCGCCTGGAGCGAGGCGGTCAGGGCGGCCATGTCGGGCTTCGGCCCGAGACCGAGCCGGTCCTTGGCCCAGTCCAGGCTGCCGGTCGGAGGGCCGCCGGCCGGCCCGAGCAGCAGCGTGCGCCCGTCCCCGTGGGTCAGGACCCGGGCGCGCAGGAAGCCGGTCTCGAAGCGACCCTGCACCGTCACGGTCTCGCCCTTGGCGACGAGGCCGCCGCCCTCGCCCTCGCGGCCCGTCTCCACGAGGGCCCGCCCGGTCCCGTCCTGCACCACGAACTTGTTGCCGAAGATCTCCGCGACCTCACCCTTGATAGCGGTCGCGCCGGAGGGGGCCAGGGCCTGGATCGCCACCGGCGCGACCGGCGTCGGCTGGAACGGCGTTCCCTGCGCCAGGGACAGGCCGACGGCGCCCAGGGCCAGTGGCAGCGCCACCGCGCCCACCACCCAGGTCCGCCGCGGCACCGCCCGCGACGCCGGCTTGGCGGCCTCGGTCTCGCGGACTTCCCGCGCGGTCCCGTCGATGGTCTTGTCGTCGCTCATGATCTCATCCTCTGAAGGGTCCGGATCGGCTCGATCCGATGCCCCTTCCTAGGGAGGCGCCGGCAATCCGGTCTGAACCGCGCGGTTCAGGCCCGGTTAAACGCGCCGCCCTAGAGCGCTCCGTGTGGAACCCGTGCGGGTTCAGAGGCTTGGCAGCGGGCGTTGATGTGGGCCGACAGGTCGGCGCCCGGGCGGCCGTCCCGGGAGCCGACGTGAGACCACGGCCCTAAGTGCCGGCGGCGGCGGGCGAAACCGGCCGGCCGCCGCGGTTCAGACGGGGAGGTGAGACCGGTGAAGATCCTGCTGGTGGAGGACGACGCCGCCCTCGCGGCGGAGGTCGCCAAGGTCCTGCGCGCCGAGAACTTCGTGCTCGACCACGCCGCCACCGGCGAGGACGCCCAGCATCTCGGCGAGACCGAGGGCTACGACGCCGTCGTGCTCGATCTCGGCCTGCCGAAGGGCGACGGCGTCTCGGTGCTGCGGGCCTGGCGCGGGGCCGGCCGGACCCTGCCGGTGCTGGTGCTCACCGCCCGGGACGGCTGGAGCGACAAGGTCGCGGCCTTCAAGGCGGGGGCGGACGACTATCTCGTGAAGCCGGTGCGCGTGGAGGAGCTGGTGATCCGCCTCCGCGCCCTCGTGCGCCGGTCCCAGGGCGGGGGCGCGAGCCGGATCACCTGCGGTCCCCTCAGCTTCGATCCGGGTCTCGGCGCCTTCGAGCACGAGGGCCTGCCGCTCAAGCTCACCGGCCTGGAATGGCGGGTCCTGTCCTGCCTGATGCTGAACCGCGAGACCGTGGTGCCGCGCCCGCACCTGATCGAGCGGGTCTACGAGGGCGACGCCGACGTCGATTCGAACTCCGTCGAGGTGATCATCACGCGCCTGCGCCGGAAGATCGCGCCTGCGCGGATCGAGAGCGTGCGCGGCCACGGCTACCGCCTGCACGCGGAGCCCGCCTGATGGCGGCGACGGCGCGGCGCCGCTCGCTCCGCACACGGCTGCTCGCGTCGGCCCTGGTGCTGGTGCTGGCGGCCCTGGTGGTGGCGGGCCTCGCCATCGGGGTGATCCTGCACCGCTTCGTGCGCGGGCAGCTCGACGGCCGGCTCGACGCGCAGATCGTCGCCCTGCGGGCCGGGCTCGAGGCCGGGATCCTCCCGCAGGGGCTCGACGCGCCGCCCTTCGACCGGCCCGGCCCCGGCTGGGCCTGGGAGGTGCGCCGTGGCGCCGAGACGATCCGATCCGGCTCCCTGCGGGGCGGGGACATCCGCCTGTCCGATCCCGGACCGGACGACGATCCGGGCCGGCCGCACCCGGCCTCGGGCACGGGGCCGCGCGGCGAGCCCCTCGTCGCCCGCGTGCTGGCCGTGCCCGGGCCCGAGCCGGCGACGATCGTGGTGGCGGCGCCGGAGGGGGAGCTGCGCGGGCCGCTGCGCGAGGCGCTCACGAGCCTCGCCCTGGCGCTCGGCATCCTCGGCCTGTGCCTGCTCGCGGGCCTGGCCTTCCAGGTGCGCCTGGGCCTCGCGCCGCTGACGCGCCTGCGCGCGGACCTCGCGTCGGTCCGGGCAGGGCGGCACGAGCGCGTGCCGGCGGACCAGCCGGCCGAGATCGCGCCGATGGTGGCGGAGCTCAACGCGCTCCTCGACCAGAACGCGCAGAACCTGGAACGCGCCCGCGGCCACGTCGCCAACCTCGCCCACGCCCTCAAGACGCCGCTCGCCACCCTGTCGATGGCCCTCGCCGAGCCGGCCCGCGACCCGGACGGCGCCCTGCGCCGGCAGGTGGACGACATGGACCGGCGGGTGCGCCACCACCTCCGGCGCGCCCGGGCCGCGGCCCTGGCGGGCTCGGCCCGGGGCCGCACGGCCCTGGCGCCCCGCCTGTCGGACCTGCGCGCGGCGCTGACCCGGATCCACGCCGAGAAGGGCGCGGCGATCGACCTCGGCGTCCCGGAGGCCCTGTCGGTCTCCTGCGAGGGCCAGGATCTCGACGAGATGCTCGGCAACCTCGTGGACAATGCCTGCCGCTGGTGCCGCGGCCGCGTGCGGGTCTCGGCGGCGGCGCGCGACGGCGCGGTGGCCGTAGTCGTGGAGGATGACGGACCCGGCCTCGACCCGGCGGCGGCATCCGCCGTCATGGCCCGGGGCCGGCGCCTCGACGAGGGCGTGCCGGGCCACGGCTTCGGGCTGCCGATCACCCTGGAGCTCGCCGAGCTGTACGGCGGCGGCCTGAGCCTCGGGCGGTCGGATCTCGGCGGCCTGCGGGCGGAGCTGCGGCTGCCGGCCTGACCGGGCCCCTCAGCCCAGCGCCTCCCGGAGGATCGGCCGGATCCGCGGGTCGGCGCAGTGGGCCACATTGAAGCGCATGTAGCCGTTCCACGCATCCGACAGGCTGAACGAGGTCCCGGGCGCCAGCACCATGCCGCGGGCCAGCGCCCGGCGGGCGACGTCGGCCCCGTCGCGCCCGTCGGGCAGCCGCATCCACAGGAAGAAGCCGCCCCGGGGCTGCGCCCAGGTCTCGAGGCCGCAGGCGCGCAGCTCCGCGGAGGCCTGCACCATCGCGCCGGCGAGCCGGCGGCGGGTCTCGGCGAGGTGCCGCCGGTAGGCGCCCTCGGTGATCAGCGCGTGCACCAGCGCGGCCGTGATGTGGCCGTTGCCGAGGCTGAGGGCGAGCTTGAGATCGACCAGCGGCTCGACCCAGTCGGCCCGGAGCGCGATCCAGCCGCAGCGCGCGGCCGCCGACAGGGTCTTGGAGAAGCTGCCGATCTGGATCACCCGCTCCAGCCCGTCGAAGCCGGCGAGCCGCGGGGCGGCCTCGGGCTCGAGGTCGCCGAAGATCTCGTCCTCGACGATGAGCGTGTCGTGCGCCTCGCACAGCTTGAGGAGCCGGTGCGCCACGGTCGGCGCGAGGCTCGCCCCGGTCGGGTTCTGGAGGGCGGCGTTGGTCAGGTAGAAGCGCGGCCGGTGCTGCTCCAGCAGGGTCGCGAGCGCCTGCAGGTCCGGCCCCTCCGGCGTGATCGGCACGCCGACCACCGCCACGCGCTGCGCGCGCAGCAGCGCCAGGAAGTTGAAGTAGCAGGGATCGTCGACCAGCACGGTGTCGCCGGGCTGGAGCAGGAACCGGCAGACGAGGTCCAGCGCCTGCGTGGCCGATTCGACCAGCACGATCTGGTCGGGCTCGGCGCCGACGCCCTTCTCGCCGACCTTGCGGGCGATCTGGTGGCGCAGGGGCTCGTAGCCCAGGGGCCGGTCATAGTTGGTCATCTCGGCGAGGTCGGCCCGGGCCACCCGGCGCAGGCCCCGGCGGATCGCCTCGTGGGGCATCCAGGAATCGGGCAGCCAGCCGGCCCCGGGCTTCAGCTGGTCGGAGCCGGCCTGCTGCGCCTGCCGGGTGATCCAGAGCGGGTCGACGATCCGGTCGAGCCGCGGCCCCATCGCCTGGAGCGAGAGCGGCCGGGTCTTGCCGGCGACGTAGAAGCCCGAGCCCGGCCGCGGCACCACGGCGCCCTCGGCGGCGAGGCGCTCGTAGGCCTCCACGACGGTGGATTTCGAGACGCCCATCGTCTCCGCGAAGGCCCGGACCGAGGGGATTCGCACGCCCGGGACCAGCCGCCGCGCCGCGATCCGCTCGCGAATCTCGCCGACCACGGCCTCGACGCGCGTCCCGGGGCTTCTGACTGCGACCGCCATCCGTACTGCTCTTTCGTCCGGACAATTCTTCTGAACCGTACCGAAGTGTTCCTGTCGCCGCCAGCCCCCGCGCGCCAGGATCGCGACGCCCCGGAACATGGAGGAGGGGATCCATGACTCAGTGCCTGACAGAGACCGCCGCCCTGGAAACCCGGATCGGATCCCGGATCAGATCGCGCGGCGGATGGCTCGCCCGGATGGCCGGGCCCGTGCTGACGGTCGCCGCCGAGGTGCGCGCGGGCCTGTCGCGGGCGGCGATGAACCGTCGCGTGCTCCAGCGCCTGTCGACCCTGTCGGACCGGGAACTGAAGGATATCGGCCTGACGCGGCAGGACGTGGCCGATGCCTGCGTGCCCGGCACTTGCGACGCGATCCACCTGCTGGTCGGCCGGCGCGACGAGCGACGCCACGCTCGGGCGGCCGTGCGGCCCTGGTGATGCGGTGGTGATGCGGTGGTGACGCGGCGGCGTGCGGCGTAGGGTGCGCGCATGACGCTGCGCGACGGGCTCGCCGCAATCCTGGTGGTCACGATCCTCGGGCTGGCCTTCGTGGCCATCAAGGTCGGCCTGGAGACGGTGCCGCCGCTGATGCTGTGCGCCCTGCGCTTCGGCTTCGCGGCGCTGCCGGCGGCGCTGGTGATCCGGCCGCCCCGGGCCCCCGTCGCCCTGGTGGCGGGGTTCGGCCTCGCCCTCGGGGTCGGCCAGTTCGGGCTGCTCATGACGGCGATCCGCCTCGGCATGCCGGCCGGGCTGTCGTCGCTCCTGATCCAGGTCCAGGTCCCGTTCACCGTGGCGCTCGCCTGGGGGCTGCAGGGGGAGCGCCCGCGCCGACGACAGATCCTGGGCGGCAGCATCGCGCTCCTCGGCGTCGCCGCGGTGGCGCTCGGGCGGGGCGGAGGCGCCCCGCTCGGCCCGCTGATCCTCGTCGTCGGCGCGGCCCTGTCCTGGGCCAGCGCGAACGTCGTCGCGAAGCGGATCGGCCGGGTCGACCGCCTGGCGCTGATGGTCTGGAGCAGCCTCGCCACCACGCCGCCCCTGCTCATCCTGTCGCTGATCGTCGAGGGGCCCGGGGCGCTCACGGCGCTGGCGCATCCGAGCTGGGAGGCGATCGGATCGGTCGCGTTCCAGGCCTACCCGACGACGCTCCTCGCCTTCGGCCTCTGGAACGGGCTCCTGACCCGCTACCCGGCGGCTGCCGTGACGCCCTTCGCCCTGCTGGTGCCGGTGGCCGGCATCCTGAGCACGCATCTCGTCCTGGGCGAACCGCTGAGCGCCGACATCCTGGCCGGGGGAGGCCTGATCCTGACGGGTATCGCCCTCAGCCTGCGCGGGACGCGGCCGGGCGCGGCCGCTCCGCCGAGTCCTGCCCCCGAATCGTCGAAGGTGGCCTGACCGCACGGCCGAGCCATCACCCGTCCCGCTCGGGCACACGCGACTGCGCGTCGGCACGGTGCACCGCGAGACGAATTCTGATGATGATATCGGGGGGACGTGGCGCGGGCGACGGGGCTCGAACCCGCGACCTCCGGCGTGACAGGCCGGCACTCTAACCAACTGAGCTACGCCCGCACGGCGTGGTCGCTTCGAAGGGGCGTTTCGCCCGGCGACGGGGCGGGGTTTATGGGGCGCCCGGTGCCCTGTCAAGCGCGTCCCGCACGGATTCGCATCCGTCTCCATCCGCGACCGCCGCCGCAGGCATACCAGCCCCCCGACTCGGGCCTGCGCGCTTCCGTCGTGTTGCGCCGGCGCCGCGCAAGCCCATCTCGGACATGACCGACAGGACGACCGACAGCGCGCTTTGTGCGACGCGACAAGCCATTGTCACGGGCCGGCGGCTCGACTAAGCCTCCGGCCGCGCGCATCCTGGCATAAGAACAATTCCACGGGCGGATCCGGGTCGGCGTCGCACCGCGGTTTCACTCGTCTCGCGAGGCCCTGGCATGACCGGATTGTTGGCGGATTACCTGCCGCTCATCGTGTTCATCGGCGTGGCGCTGTTCATCGCCACGGCGCTCCTGGTCGTGCCGTTCCTGGTGGCCTTCAAGAGCCCCGATCCCGAGAAGCTCTCGGCCTACGAGTGCGGCTTCAACGCGTTCGACGACGCCCGCATGAAGTTCGACGTGCGCTTCTACCTCGTCGCCATCCTGTTCATCATCTTCGACCTCGAGGTCGCGTTCCTCTTCCCCTGGGCGATCACCTTCGGGGACCTGGGCTGGTTCGGCTTCTGGTCGATGATCGTCTTCCTGGGCGTGCTGACCGTCGGTTTCGTCTACGAGTGGCGCAAGGGCGCCCTCGAATGGGATTGATCTCCCGCCGCTCGCCGCCCGCACCGAATTCTTGAGTCGCCGATGGCCCTGATCACAGACACCAACCGCGCCCCCGCGATCGCGCCCCAGCCGAAGGGGATCATCGATCCCAACACCGGCCGCCCGATCGGCGCGGACGACCCGACCTTCCTGTCGATCAGCGACGAGCTGGCCGACCGGGGCTTCCTGCTCACCACCACGGACGAGCTGATCAACTGGGCCCGCACGGGCTCGCTGATGTGGATGACCTTCGGTCTCGCCTGCTGCGCGGTCGAGATGATGCAGATGTCGATGCCGCGCTACGATTGCGAGCGATTCGGCTTCGCACCCCGCGGCTCGCCGCGCCAGTCCGACGTGATGATCGTCGCCGGCACGCTCACCAACAAGATGGCCCCGGCTTTGCGCAAGGTCTACGACCAGATGCCCGAGCCGCGCTACGTCATCTCCATGGGCTCCTGCGCCAACGGCGGCGGCTACTACCACTATTCCTACTCGGTGGTGCGCGGCTGCGACCGGGTGGTGCCGGTGGACATCTACGTGCCCGGCTGCCCGCCCACCGCCGAGGCGCTGCTCTACGGCGTGCTGCTGCTGCAGAAGAAGATCCGCCGGACCGGCACGATCGAGCGCTGAGGAGCGGCCATGACGAACGGCATCTCGATCCTGCCCCACACCCAGCCGGCCTACGGCGACGACGCCGTCTCGGCCCTGGCCGAGCGCGTCCTCGGCGCCCTCGGCCCGGCGGTCGTGTCCCACACCGTCGCGTTCGGCGAGCTGACGCTGGTGGTGCAGGCCTCCGACATCGTCTACGCGCTGACCTACCTGCGCGACGATCCGGCCTGCGCGTTCCGCAACTTCATCGACATATGCGGCGTGGACTACCCGCAGCGCGAGAAGCGCTTCGACGTGGTCTATCACCTGCTCTCCCTGCGCCATAACCTGCGCATCCGGGTGAAGGTGCAGACCGACGAGGTGACGCCGGTCCCCTCGGTGATCGAGGTCTTCCCGGCGGCCAACTGGTACGAGCGCGAGACCTACGACCTCTACGGGATCCTGTTCTCGGGCCATCCCGACCTGCGCCGCCTGCTCACCGATTACGGCTTCGAGGGGCACCCCCTGCGCAAGGACTTCCCGCTCACCGGCTTCGTCGAGGTCCGCTACGACCAGGACCAGGCGCGGGTCGTCTACGAGCCGGTGCAGCTGACGCAGGAATTCCGGAACTTCGACTTCTTGTCCCCGTGGGAAGGCACCGACTACGTGCTCCCCGGCGACGAGAAGACGTCGGCTTGAGCCGCGGAGAGCGTCCGTGACCGAACACAACATCCGCAACTTCGCGATCAACTTCGGCCCGCAGCACCCGGCGGCGCACGGCGTGCTGCGCCTCGTGCTGGAACTCGACGGCGAGGTGGTCGAGCGGGTCGACCCGCATATCGGGCTGCTCCACCGCGGCACCGAGAAGCTGATCGAGTACAAGACCTACCTGCAGGCGACGCCCTATTTCGACCGGCTCGACTACGTGTCGCCGATGAACCAGGAGCACGCCTTCTGCCTGGCGATCGAGAAGCTCGCAGGGATCGAGGTGCCGCGCCGCGCGCAGCTGATCCGTGTGCTGTTCTGCGAGATCGGCCGCCTGCTGTCGCACCTGCTCAACGTCACCACGCAGGCGATGGACGTCGGCGCCCTCACGCCTCCGCTCTGGGGCTTCGAGGAGCGCGAGAAGCTGATGATCTTCTACGAGCGGGCCTCCGGCGCCCGGCTCCACGCCAACTATTTCCGGCCCGGCGGCGTCCACCAGGACCTGCCGCCAAAGCTCATCGACGACATCGACGCGTTCTGCGACCCGTTCCTGCAGGTCGTCCAGGACCTCGACGACCTCGTCATGGCCAACCGCATCTTCAAGCAGCGCAACGTCGATATCGGCATCGTGTCGGTCGACGAGGCGATGGAGTGGGGCTTCTCGGGCGTGATGGTGCGCGGCTCGGGCATCCCGTGGGACCTGCGCAAGGCGCAGCCCTACGAGTGCTACGAGGAGATGGAGTTCGACATCCCCGTCGGGAAGAACGGCGACACCTACGATCGCCAGGTGATCCGCATGGAGGAGATGCGCGAATCCGTGCGCATCATGAAGCAGTGCGTCGCCAAGCTGCGCGAGCCCGCCGGCCAGGGGCCGATCGCCTCCGTCGACGGCAAGTTCGCGCCGCCGCCGCGCCGGGAGATGAAGCGCTCGATGGAGGCGCTCATCCACCACTTCAAGCTCTACACCGAGGGCTTCCACGTACCCGAGGGCGAAGTCTACGCCGCGGTCGAGGCGCCGAAGGGCGAGTTCGGCGTGTACCTGGTGTCCGACGGGACCAACAAGCCGTATCGCTGCAAGATCCGCGCGCCGGGCTTCGCGCACCTGCAGGCGATGGACTGGATGTGCCGCGGGCACCTCTTAGCCGACGTGTCCTGCGTGCTCGGCACGCTCGACATCGTGTTCGGCGAAGTGGATCGGTAAGACACAAGCGATGGCAAACCGCAGACTCGCCCCGGCCTCGGAGCAGCCCGAGAGCTTCGCGTTCTCCCCCGAGAATGCCGAGTGGGCCAAGACCCAGATCGCCAAGTACCCCGAAGGCCGCCAGGCCTCGGCGGTGATCTCGCTCCTGTGGCGGGCGCAGGAGCAGAACGGCGGCTGGCTGCCGCGGGCGGCCATCGAGGCGGTGGCGGCCGAGCTCGGCATGCCGAACATCCGCGTGCTGGAGGTCGCGACCTTCTACACGATGTTCGCCCTCGAGCCCGTGGGCCGCTTCTGGATCCAGGTCTGCGGCACGGTCCCGTGCGATTCCTGCGGCGCGCGGGGCCTCAAGGAGATGCTCCAGGCCCGTCTGGGCCCGGCCGGCCACGTCTCGGCCGATGGCAATTTCTCGTGGCTCGAGGTCGAGTGCCTGGGCGCCTGCTGCAACGCGCCGATGGTGCAGATCAACCAGGACTACTACGAGGACCTGACGCCCGAGTCCCTCGGCCAGCTGATGGACGACCTCGCCGCCGGCCGGCCCGTGAAGGTCGGCTCGCAGACCGGGCGCGTCTCGTCCGAGCCCCAGGACGCCGTGAACACCCTCACCGACCCGACGCTGTTCGACGGCTCGCGGGTCGGCGCGTGGCGCAAGCGCTTCGAGGAGGCCGGCAAGGCGGAGGAGCCGGCCGCCCAGACCGGTGAAGCCGCGTCCAGCACGCAGCAGGCCGCCGAGAATCCGAAGCCGGCCCGACCCGACGCCGGCCGCCCGGTCGAGCGTCCCGTGAGCGACGCCCCGGCCCAGCGCGCTGCCAACGGCGAGAGCCCGGTGAAGCCCGAGGATCGCGCCGACGCGGCCGAGCGCGGCCGCTCCACCGCCAAGCACGGCGCCGCCCGGCCGGGCGACGCGGACGTGCTCGACACGCCGGCCAAGCGCGTCGCCGAGGGCGAGCCCGCCGCCGGCGAGCAGGGCCATCAGGCGGTGCCGAACCGCGACGCCGTCCCGCAGCAGCCGGAGGCCTCCGGCGCCAGCGAGGGCGAGGTGGCGGCCGAGACCGAGGAGGCGCGCATCGCCGGCGCGCTCGCGGCCCTGCCGAAGGACGCGAGCCCCGAGCAGAAGGCCGACGCCGTGGGCAAGCGGCCGCCGGGGCTGGAGGCCGCCCGCGCCGGCAAGCCGGACGAGCTGACGCGCATCAAGGGCATCGGCCCGGGCAACAGCCAGCGCCTGAACGGGCTCGGCATCTACCATTTCGACCAGATCGCCGCCTGGTCCCGCGACGAGATCGCCTGGGTCGGCACCTACCTCGCGTTCCCGGGTCGCATCGACCGGGAGAACTGGGTGGGGCAGGCCAAGGCCCTGTCGGCGCCGGCTCAGTGAGGACCTGACATGCTGTCGGATCAGGATCGCATCTTCACCAACCTCTACGGCCTGCACTCGCCGGGCCTGGAGGCCGCCAAGAAGCGCGGCGCGTGGGACGGGACCAAGTTCCTGCTGGAGCAGGGCCGCGACTGGATCATCGAGGAGATGAAGGCCTCGGGCCTGCGCGGCCGCGGCGGCGCGGGGTTCCCCACCGGCCTCAAATGGTCGTTCATGCCCAAGAAGTCCGACGGGCGCCCGCACTACCTCGTGGTCAACGCCGACGAGTCGGAGCCGGGCACCTGCAAGGACCGGGAGATCATGCGGCACGACCCGCATCTCCTGATCGAGGGCTGCATGCTGGCCTGCTTCGCGATGAACGCGCATGCCTGCTACATCTACATCCGCGGCGAGTACGTCGCCGAGAAGCACGCCCTCCAGAAGGCCGTGGACGAGGCCTACGCGGCCCGCCTCGTCGGCCAGTCGAACGTCCACGACTACCCGTTCGACATCTACGTCCACCACGGCGCCGGCGCCTATATCTGCGGCGAGGAGACGGCGCTCATCGAGAGCCTCGAGGGCAAGAAGGGCATGCCGCGGCTGAAGCCGCCGTTCCCGGCCAATATGGGCCTCTACGGCTGCCCCACGACCGTGAACAACGTCGAGTCGATCGCGGTCGCCGGCACGATCCTGCGCCGGGGCGGCGCGTGGTTCGCCGGCCTCGGCGGCAAGAACAACACCGGCACCAAGCTCTTCTGCGTCTCCGGGCACGTGAACAAGCCGTGCAACGTCGAGGAGGAGCTCGGCATCACCTTCCGCGAGCTCATCGACCGCCATTGCGGCGGCATGCGCGGCGGCTGGGACAACCTGCTGTGCTCGATCCCGGGCGGCTCGTCGGTGCCGCTGGTGCCGGCCGAGCAGATCGTCGACGCCAAGATGGACTTCGACACCCTGCGCAACCTGGGCTCCGGCCTCGGCACCGCGGCGGTGATCGTGCTCGACAAGTCCACCGACATCGTCGCGGCGATCACCCGGATCTCGTACTTCTACAAGCACGAATCCTGCGGCCAGTGCACGCCCTGCCGCGAGGGCACCGGCTGGATGTGGCGCGTCATGCAGCGCATGACCGAGGGCCGCGCGCAGAAGCGCGAGATCGACATGCTGTTCGAGGTCACCAAGCAGATCGAGGGGCACACGATCTGCGCGCTGGGCGACGCCGCGGCCTGGCCGATCCAGGGCCTGATCCGGCACTTCCGCCCCGAGATCGAGAAGCGCATCGACCGCTACACCGCCAACCCGCACAGCGAGCCTGTGCCGATGGCCGCCGAGTAAGGGCGCTATGCCGGTGTCCAACCCACAGCCTCATCCTGAGGTGCCTGCGTCAGCGGGCCTCGAAGGAGTCTTCCAGAGATCGCGAGGCGGGCTGGACATCTCCTTCGAGGCTCGGCTGCGCCTCGCACCTCAGGATGAGGGCGTGGGTGGGATCCGGCCTCGCGCGTTTGGGCCAGTTTACGAGACGATCCGATGACAAAAATCCTCGTCGACGGCACCGAGGTCGACGTCCCCGCCGATTACACGCTGCTCCAGGCCTGCGAGGCCGCGGGGGCCGAGATCCCGCGCTTCTGCTTCCACGAGCGCCTGTCGATCGCCGGTAATTGCCGCATGTGCCTCGTCGAGCTGAAAGGCGCGCCGAAGCCGGTGGCCTCTTGCGCCTACGCGGTGAAGGATTGCCGCCCCGGCCCGAACGGCGAGCCGCCTGAGGTGCTGACGCGCTCGCAGGGCACCAAGAAGGCCCGCGAGGGGGTGATGGAGTTCCTCCTCATCAACCACCCGCTCGACTGCCCGATCTGCGACCAGGGCGGCCACTGCGACCTGCAGGACCAGGCCATGGCCTACGGGGTCGATTCGACCCGCTACACGGAGAACAAGCGGGCGGTCGAGGAGAAGCATATCGGCCCGCTGGTGCGGACCGCGATGAACCGCTGCATCCACTGCACCCGCTGCGTGCGCTTCCTCGCCGAGGTGGCGGGCGTGCCCGACCTCGGCGCCATCGGCCGCGGCGAGGACATGGAGATCACGAGCTACCTCGAGCAGTCGATGGCCTCGGAGCTCCAGGGCAACGTCGCCGACCTCTGCCCGGTGGGCGCCCTCGTGCACCGGCCGCAGAGCTACAACGTCCGGCCGTGGGAGCTGAACAAGACCGAGTCGGTCGACGTGATGGACGCGGTCGGCTCGTCGATCCGCATCGACACACGCGGCCGCGAGGTCATGCAGATCGAGCCGCGGATCAGCGAGGAGATCAACGAGGAGTGGATCTCCGACAAGACCCGCTACCACATCGACGGGCTGCGGATGCAGCGCCTCGACCGGCCGTACCTGCGCGAGAACGGCCGGCTGCGGCCCGCCTCCTGGGGTGAGGCCTTCCAGGCCATCGCCGCCAAGGTGAAGGGCGCGGATCCGAAGCGCGTCGGCGCCGTGGTCGGCGACCTCGCGGGCGTCGAGGAGATCTTCGCGCTCCGCGAGCTGATCAGGAGCCTCGGCTCGCCGAACCTCGACTGCCGCCAGACCGATGCCGGCCTCGACCCGGCGCTCGGCCGTGCCTCCTACATCTTCAACCCGACCATCCCGGGCATCGAGGCGGCGGACGCGATCCTGATCGTCGGCGCCAACCCGCGCACCGAGGCCTCGCTGCTGAACGTCCGCATCCGCAAGCGCTGGCGCATGGCCCCGCTGGCGGTGGGCGTGATCGGCGAGCCGGTCGACCTGACCTACCCGAGCCACTACATCGGCGCCGGCCCCGACTCGCTCGCGGCGCTCGCCCGCGGCGAGCACAGCTTCCTCGACGTACTCAAGGAGGCGAAGGCGCCGCTCGTCATCGTCGGCGCCAACGCCGAGCCGGCTGTGCTGGCCGCGGCGGCCACGCTCGCCAAGGAGATCGGCGCGGTCTCGGCCGAGGGGAACGGCTTCGGCGTGCTGCACACGGCCGCCGCCCGCGTCGGCGCGCTCGATCTCGGCTTCGTGCCGGGGGAGGGCGGCCTGACCTTCGCGCAGATGCTGGAGCCGGGCGCGCTCGACGTCCTGTTCAACATCAGCGCCGACGAGCGCGACGTCGCCCCGGGCGCCTTCGTGGTCTACCAGGGCAGCCACGGCGACCGCGGCGCCGCCCGCGCCGACGTGATCCTGCCGGGGGCCGCCTACAGCGAGAAGTCGGCGACCTGGGTGAACACCGAGGGCCGGGTCCAGATGGGCAACCGCGCCGCCTTCCCGCCGGGCGACGCCCGCGAGGACTGGGCGATCCTGCGCGCGCTCTCGGACGTGCTGCGCAAGCGCCTGCCGTTCGACTCGCTGACCGCGCTGCGCCGCGCGCTCTACGCCGCCCACCCGCATCTGGCGGCGGTCGGCGCCGTCGAGCCGGGCAACGTGACCGAGGCGGTCGACCGGCTCGCCGGCCTCGGCGGCACCGCGACCGGTCCGGCCTTCGCGTCGCCCGTGACCGACTTCTACCTCACCAACCCGATCGCCCGCGCCTCGCGGATCCTCGCGGAGTGCTCGCGCCTCGCCCGGGAGCGCGCCGCCGAGGCGCGGCCCCTCGCGGCGGCCGAGTAGGAGCTCAAGACCGATGACGCCGCTCGAAATCCTCGGGACCGTGCTCCTGATCGTGCTGAAGAGCTTCGTGCTGCTCTCGGCACTGCTCGTCTTCATCGCCTACGCGCTGCTCGCCGACCGGAAGATCTGGGCTGCCGTGCAGCTCCGGCGCGGCCCGAACGTGGTCGGGCCGTTCGGCCTGTTCCAGTCCTTCGCCGACCTGATCAAGTTCGTGATCAAGGAGCCGGTGATCCCGGCGGGCGCCAACAAGGCGATCTACCTGCTGGCGCCGCTGGTCTTCGCGATGCTCGCCCTGTCGAGCTGGGCGGTGATCCCGCTCGCGGACGGCTGGGCGATCGCCGACATCAACGTCGGCATCACCTACATCTTCGCGATCTCGTCGCTCGGCGTGTACGGCGTCATCATGGGCGGATGGGCGTCGAACTCGAAATACGCCTTCCTCGGCGCCCTGCGCTCGGCGGCCCAGATGATCTCCTACGAGGTCTCGCTCGGCTTCGTGATCATCTGCGTGCTGCTCTGCGCCGGCTCGCTCAACCTCTCGCGCATCGTGATGGCGCAGGACACCAGCCTCGGCCTGTTTGGCTGGTACTGGCTGTGGCTGTTCCCGATGTTCGTGGTGTTCTTCGTCTCGGCGCTCGCCGAGACCAACCGCCCGCCCTTCGACCTGCCGGAGGCGGAGTCGGAGCTCGTGGCCGGCTACATGGTCGAGTACTCCTCGACGCCGTACCTGCTGTTCATGCTCGGCGAGTACGTCGCCATCATGAGCATGTGCGCCCTCGGGACCATCCTGTTCCTGGGCGGCTGGCTGTCCCCGATCCCGTTCGCGCCCTTCACCTGGGTGCCGGGCGTGATCTGGTTCACCCTGAAGGCCAGCTTCCTGTTCTTCCTGTTCGCGATGGTGAAGTCCATCGTGCCCCGCTACCGCTACGACCAGCTCATGCGCCTCGGCTGGAAGGTCTTCCTGCCGATCTCCCTGATCTCGGTCGTCGTCGTCGCCTTCGTGCTCAAGCTGACCGGCCTCGCGCCGGGCGCCTGAGCCCCCCTTCGCATCGGAGATCCGGGCATGAAGCTCGATCAGGTCGCCAAGAGCCTTCTCCTGAAGGAGTTCGTGTCCGGGATGATCCTCGGCATGCGCTACTTCTTCAAGCCGAAGGCCACGATCAACTACCCCTTCGAGATGGGCCATCGCGGTCCGCGCTTCCGGGGCGAGCACGCGCTGCGCCGCTACCCGAATGGCGAGGAGCGCTGCATCGCGTGCAAGCTCTGCGAGGCGATCTGCCCGGCGCAGGCGATCACCATCGAGGCGGGCCCCCGGCGCAACGACGGCACCCGCCGCACGACGCGCTACGACATCGACATGGTGAAGTGCATCTACTGCGGCATGTGCCAGGAGGCCTGCCCGGTGGACGCCATCGTGGAAGGGCCGAACTTCGAGTTCTCGGTGGAGACCCGCGAGGAGCTCCTCTACGACAAGCAGAAGCTCCTGCTGAACGGTGACCGCTGGGAGCGCGAGATCGCCCGCAACATCGCGATGGACGCGCCGTATCGCTGAGCCATCGTCCCGGACACCGGTCGCCGGTGCCCGGCAGAAGATGACGCGGAAACAAGGCTCTAGAGCATCGCACCGGTTCCCGGTTCCGGTGGGATGCTCTAGAGCCATGCCGGGGGCGCTGTTGTGCCCCCGTCGACCGGGTTCTATAGACGGGCCGCCCGCCGCGGACCGTCTCCACGCACGGCAGAAGGGGCCGCTCCGGCGGCCGATCCCGATCAGCGCATGACCGCAGCAGCCGCCTTCTTCTATCTGTTCGCGAGCATCACGGTCGCGTCGGGCTTCATGGTGATCGCCTCGCGCAATCCCGTCGCCTCGGTGCTGTTCCTGATCCTCGCCTTCGTGAACGCCGCCGGACTGTTCGTCCTGATGGGCGCCGAGTTCCTCGCGATGATCCTCGTGGTCGTCTACGTCGGCGCGGTCGCGGTGCTGTTCCTGTTCGTGGTGATGATGCTCGACGTCGATTTCGCCGAGCTGCGCCAGGGCTTCCAGCAGTATCTCCCGATCGGCGCCCTGATCGGCGCGGTCTTCCTGGTCGAGATCCTGCTGGTCGTCGGCTCGTGGAGCATCGACCCGGGCCTCGTCCAGGCCCCGCTCGGCAACGTCGCCTCGGCCGAGAACCTCACCAACGCCCAGGCGCTGGGCCGCGTGATCTACACGGACTACGCCTACTTCTTCCAGCTCGCCGGCCTGATCCTGCTGGTCGCCATGATCGGCGCCATCGTGCTGACGCTGCGCGACCGGCCGGGCGTCAAGCGCCAGAACATCGCGGTCCAGAACGCCCGCACCCAGGCCATGGCGGTCGAGACCCGCAAGGTCCCCTCGCGCCAAGGTGTCGAGGTCTGATGCGCGCGCTGATGAGAGCCGGAGGAATCGAACGATGATCGGCCTGAGCCACTACCTCACCGTCGCGGCGATCCTGTTCACGCTCGGCGTGCTCGGCATCTTCATCAACCGCAAGAACATCATCGTCATCCTGATGTCGGTCGAGCTGATCCTGCTCTCGGTCAACATCAACCTCGTCGCCTTCTCGACGCAGCTGAACGACATCACCGGACAGGTCTTCGCCCTGTTCGTGCTGACCGTGGCGGCCGCCGAATCGGCGATCGGCCTCGCCATCCTGGTGGTGTTCTTCCGCAACCGCGGCTCGATCGCGGTGGAAGACGTCAGCATGATGAAGGGCTAGGGCCTTCCCCTTCGCGCGCCCCGAGTGACATCCGGACGCCGCCGCTTCGCGGCCGGCCCGGAGGACGGACTGCAAGAGAGCGATGTATCACGCGATCGTCTTCTTCCCGCTCATCGGCTTCCTGATCGCCGGCCTGTTCGGCCGGTACATCGGGGCGCGGGCCTGTGAGTACATCACCACGTCCTTCCTCGCCTTCACGGCGCTGATCGCCTGGGGCGTGTTCATCGACGGCGGGCCGGCCGAGCGCGTGCAGGTGGCGTCCTGGTTCGCGGCCGGCGACCTCCAGGTCGACTGGGCCTTCAAGGTCGACACCCTGACCCGGGTGATGCTGGTCGTCGTGACCACCGTCTCGACCCTCGTGCACCTCTACTCCGTGGGCTACATGGAGGAGGATCCGCACCGGCCGCGCTTCTTCGCCTACCTGTCGCTGTTCACCTTCGCCATGCTGATGCTGGTGACGGCCGACAACCTCGTCCAGATGTTCTTCGGCTGGGAAGGCGTGGGCCTCGCCTCGTACCTGCTGATCGGCTTCTGGTACGAGAAGCCCTCGGCCAACGCCGCCGCCATGAAGGCGTTCATCGTCAACCGCGTCGGCGATTTCGGCTTCTCGCTCGGCATCTTCCTGGTCTTCGTGCTGACCGGTTCGGTGGCGTTCGACGCCGTCTTCGGCAAGGTCGACGCGATCAAGACGCTCAGCTTCCACCTCCTCGGCTACGACTGGAACGCCCTGACGCTGGCCTGCCTGCTGCTGTTCATGGGCGCCATGGGCAAGTCGGCGCAGTTCCTGCTGCACACGTGGCTGCCCGACGCCATGGAGGGCCCGACCCCGGTCTCGGCGCTGATCCACGCCGCCACGATGGTCACCGCCGGCGTGTTCATGGTCGCCCGCCTGTCGCCGCTCTTCGAGGAGGCTCCCAACGCGCTGATCGTCGTGACGGTGATCGGCGGCATCACGTCCCTGTTCGCGGCCACGATCGGCCTCGTGCAGAACGACATCAAGCGGGTGATCGCCTACTCGACCTGCTCGCAGCTCGGCTACATGTTCGTGGCGCTCGGCGTCGGCGCCTACGCGGCCGGCGTGTTCCACCTGTTCACCCACGCCTTCTTCAAGGCGCTGCTGTTCCTCGGCGCCGGCTCGGTCATCCACGCGATGCACCACGAGCAGGACATGCGGAACATGGGCGGCCTGCGCCGCTACATCCCCTACACCAGCGCCATGATGGCGATCGGTTCGCTCGCGCTGATCGGCTTCCCTTACACCGCCGGCTACTACTCGAAGGACGCGATCATCGAGGCGGCCTACGCCTCGACCCGCCCCGGGCACACGCTCGCCTTCCTGTGCACCGTGGTGGCGGCGTTCTTCACCTCGTTCTACTCCTGGCGCCTATTCTTCATGACCTTCGAGGGCCCGGCCCGCTGGGGCGCCCACGCCGCCCACGATCAGCACCACGCGCCCGCGGTCGCCCACGCGACTACGGCCCACGCGACCATGGCACACGAGGCCGACGGCGCGCCCGGGCACACCGAGGGCGTCGCCCACGACGACAAGGGCCACGACATCGAGCCGGCCCACAAGAGCGACCTCGTCGCCGACGACCACCACGGGCACGGCCACCACGGCGACCACACGCCCCACGAGAGCCCGCTGGTGATGACGATCCCGCTCGCGGTGCTCGCCTTCGGCGCGCTATTCGCCGGGATCATCTTCCACAACCGCTTCATCGGCGAGGGGATGGAGGCGTTCTGGGGTCACGCCCTGGCGCACGGCCCGAACAACCACATCATGCACGAGATCCACGACGTCCCGGCGCTGGTCTCGTACTCGCCGCTGATCATGCTGATCCTCGGCTTCGTCGTGGCCTACTGGATGTACATCCGCCGGCCGGAACTGCCGGGCGCGCTCGCCGCGCAGCAGCCGTCGCTGTACCGGTTCCTGCTCAACAAGTGGTACTTCGACGAGATCTACGACCGGATCTTCGTCCGCCCGGCCAAGGATTTCGGCCTGTTCCTCTGGAAGCAGGGCGACGGCCGGATCATCGACGGCCTCGGTCCGAACGGGATCGCGGCGCGCGTCGTGGACGTGACCCGCGGCGTCGTCCGTCTCCAGACCGGCTACGTCTACCACTACGCCTTCGTCATGCTCATCGGCGTCGCCGGCCTGATCAGCTGGTACCTGATGTCCGGCCTGCCCAAGGGTGCACACTGACATGCTCGGCCTCGGCATCCTCTCCGGCCTGCTGATCGTGCCGCTCTGCGGCGCGGCCTTCATCCTCACGCTGAACGGCGACGAGGAGTCGGTCGCGCGCAACAGCCGCTGGGCCGCGCTCGCCACCACGATCGTCACCTTCCTGCTCTCCCTGGTGGCGTGGAGCCGCTACGACACCGCCTCGTCGAGCTTCCAGCTCGTGGAGAGCCACGCGTGGCTCACCGAGACGATCCGGTTCAAGCTCGGCGTCGACGGCTTCTCGATGCCGCTGATCCTGCTGACCACGTTCCTGATGCCGTTCTGCATCGGCGCCTCGTGGCACTCGATCCACTTCCGCGTGAAGGAGTACTTCGTCGCCTTCCTCGTCCTCGAGACGACGATGATCGGCGTCTTCGCCGCCCTCGACCTGGTGCTGTTCTACCTGTTCTTCGAGGCCGGCCTGATCCCGATGTTCCTGATCATCGGCATCTGGGGCGGCGCGCGCCGGGTCTACGCCAGCTTCAAGTTCTTCCTCTACACCCTGCTCGGCTCGGTGCTGATGCTGCTCGCCGTGATGGCGATGTACTGGCAGGCCGGCACCACCGACATCCCGACCCTGCTGCAGTACCGCTTCCCGGTGCAGATGCAGACTTGGCTGTGGCTCGCCTTCTTCGCCTCCTTCGCGGTGAAGATGCCGATGTGGCCGGTCCACACTTGGCTGCCCGACGCCCACGTGGAGGCGCCCACCGCCGGCTCGGTGATCCTGGCGGGCATCCTCCTGAAGATGGGCGGCTACGGCTTCATCCGGATCTCGCTGCCGATGCTGCCGGTGGCGAGCCACGACTTCGCGCCCTTCGTGTTCGCGCTGTCGGTGATCGCGATCATATTCACGTCGCTCACCGCGATGATGCAGACCGACATCAAGAAGCTGATCGCCTACTCGTCGGTGGCCCATATGGGCTTCGTGACGTTGGGCTTGTTCACCCTGAACGAGCAGGGCATCCAGGGCGCGCTGTTCCTGATGATCTCCCACGGCATCGTGTCGGGGGCGCTCTTCCTCTGCGTCGGCGTCGTCTACGACCGGATGCACACCCGCGAGATCTCGGCCTATGGCGGCCTCGTGAAGCGGATGCCGCTCTACGCCGTGGCCATGATGGTGTTCACGATGGCCAATGTCGGCCTGCCGGGCACCTCGGGCTTCGTCGGCGAGTTCCTGGCCATGCTCGGCGCCTTCAAGGCGAACCCGAACGTGGCGTTCTTCTCGACCTTCGGCATCATCCTGTCGGCGGCCTACGCCCTGTGGCTCTACGCCCGGGTGATCTACGGGAAGCTGGAGAAGCCGAATCTCCAGGGCATCCTGGATCTCGACACCCGCGAGAAGATCATCCTGGCGCCGCTGGTCGTCCTGACGATCTACTACGGCGTTCACCCGGCCCCCGTGCTCGACGTGTTCGCGCCCTCGACCGACGCGCTGATGGCGAGCATCAAGACCGCGCTCTCGAACACCCAGACGGCCGCCGCGGCGCTGCCGATCCCGCGCTGAGGCGGACACCATGACAACCGTCCACTCCGTCCTGCCCTCGCTGGCGCCGCTCATGCCCGAGCTGATCCTCGGCGTCGGCGTCATGGGCCTGATCCTCTACGGCGCGTGGCGCGGCGACCGCTCCGCCGAGACCGTGAGCATCGGCGCCCTCGCCCTGCTCCTCGTCGCCCTGTCGGTGGTGATCTCGCAGCCGGTGCACGGCCGGGTCACGACCCTGTCGGGCGCGTTCGTGTCCGATTCCTTCGCCAAGGTGATGAAGTCGCTGGTGCTGCTCGGATCCGCGGCGACGATCCTGCTGGCGCACGACTTCTTCAAGCGCGAGCGCATCGACCGGTTCGAGTTCCCGGTCCTGATCGTGCTCTGCACCATCGGCATGATGGTCATGGTCTCGGCCAACGACCTGATCGCGCTCTACCTGGGCCTGGAGCTGCAGTCGCTCGCCGCCTACGTGATCGCCGCCTTCCACCGCGACGACGTGAAGTCCACCGAGGCCGGCCTCAAGTACTTCGTGCTCGGCGCGCTCTCCTCCGGCATGCTGCTCTACGGCGCCTCGCTGGTCTACGGCTTCACCGGCACCGTCTCGTTCCCCGGCATCGTCTCGGCGCTCAACGAGAATGCCGGGTTCGGCATCGTGCTGGGCATCGTGTTCCTGGCGGCCGGCGTGTGCTTCAAGCTGGCGGCCGTGCCGTTCCACATGTGGACGCCCGACGTCTACGAGGGCTCGCCGACCCCGGTGACGGCCTTCTTCGCCTCGGCGCCCAAGATGGCCGCCGTGGCGATGACCGTGCGGGTGTTCATCGGCGCGATGCCGGACGTGACGGCGATCTGGCAGCAGATCTTCATCTTCGTCTCGATCGCGTCGATGGCGCTCGGCTCGTTCGCGGCGATCGGGCAGACCTCGATCAAGCGCCTGATGGCCTACTCGTCGATCGGCAATATCGGCTACGCGCTGATCGGCCTGGCCTCCGGCTCGGAGGAGGGGATCAGCGGGCTCGTCACCTACATGATCATCTACCTCGCGATGACGCTCGGCACCTTCGCGATCATCCTGTCGCTCCGGCGCCGGGACGTGATGTTCGAGAAGATCGAGGACCTGTCGGGCCTGTCGCGGACCCATCCGTGGCTCGCCTTCTGCCTCGCCGCGATGATGTTCTCGCTGGCCGGCATCCCGCCGCTCGCCGGGTTCTTCGCGAAGTTCTACGTCTTCGCCGCCGCCATCAAGGCGGGTCTCGTGACGCTGGCGGTGATCGGCGTGGTGACCAGCGTGGTGGGCGCCTACTACTACCTGCGCGTCGTGCGGATCATGTACTTCGACGAGCCGAAGGAGCCGTACGAGGCGATGGCCCCGGGCCTGCGCATCGTGCTCGCCCTGTCGAGCGTCGTGGTGGTGCTGTTCTTCCTGCTGCCCGGGCCGCTGGTCGGCGCCGCCGGCCGGGCCGCGAAGTCGCTGTTCTAGGACGGCCTTGACCTACCGACTCGGGCCCTCGGCGCGCGCCGAGGGCCACCGCCTGCACGTCCACGACACCCTCGGCTCCACCAACACGGAGGCCGTGGCGCGCGCGCGCGCCGGCGAGACAGGCCCGCTCTGGGTGGTGACGCACCGCCAGGAGGCGGGCCGCGGTCGGCGGGGCAACAGCTGGTCCTCGCTCCCCGGCAACCTCGCGGCGAGCGTGCTCTGGCCGGTCGCCGGGGTCGCGCCGGACCACCTCGCCGAGTTGGGCTTCGTGGCCGGCCTCGCCCTGATCGAGGCGATGGAGGCGGCCTGCGGCACCCTGCCGGATACCGGATCCGGCGCCGGGGCCCGATCTTTTCAGCTCAAATGGCCGAACGACGTGCTGCTCGGCGGGGCGAAGCTCGCCGGCCTGCTCCTGGAGGCGGAGACGCTCCCGGGCGGGCGGCGCGCCGCGGTCATCGGCTTCGGCGTGAACGTCGCGGCGGCGCCGGAGGGCCTCGGGGCCGCGAGCCTGGCGGCGGCGGGTTACGCGTGCGGCGCCGAGGCGCTACTGGAACATCTCTCGGACCGGGTGGCCGCGCGGGCGCGCGCCTGGGACCGGGGACGGAATTTCGCTGACCTGCGCGCGGCCTGGCTCGCGCGGGCCGCGGGTCTCGGATCGGAGATCGCGGTGCACAGCGGCGGTCACATCCTGCGGGGCGTGTTCGAGACGATCGACGAGGGGGGGCGGCTCGTGATCCTCGCCCCCGACGGGAACCGGCATACCGTGACGGCGGGCGAGGTGCATTTCGGATCGGCCGCGACGGCGGCCTGAGTTTGGACGACGACAGATGGTTAAGGGACAGGAGGAGCTGGTCTTCCTGCCGCTCGGCGGCGTGGGCGAGATCGGAATGAACGCGGCGCTCTACGGGTTCGGCCCGGAGAAGGGCCGGAAGTGGATCATGGTCGATTGCGGCATGGGCTTCGCCGGCGAGGAGCAGATGCCGGGCGTCGACCTGATGTTCCCCGACCTCTCCTTCATCGAGGAGCGGCGCAAGGACCTGCTGGGGATCTTCATCACCCACGCGCACGAGGACCATATCGGGGCGATCTCGGAGCTGTGGCCCCGGCTCAAGGCGCCGGTCTACGCGACCCGTTTCGCCAAGAACCTGCTGGAGACCCGGCGCCTGTCCGAGCCCGGCGCCCCGAAGGTCGAATTGCGCGAGGTGAAGCCCGGCCGGCGCGTGACCGTCGGGCCGTTCGAGCTCGAGTACGTGCCGGTCTCGCACTCCATCCCGGAATCGAACGCCATCGCCATCCGCACCGCGGCGGGCCTCGTCCTCCACACCGGCGACTGGAAGATCGACCCGACCCCGGTGGCCGGCTCGGTGACGTCGCCGGAGGCGTTCACGGCGCTCGGGGACGAGGGCGTCCTCGCCATCGTCTGCGACTCGACCAACGTCGTGCGCGAGGGCTTCTCGCCGAGCGAGAAGACCGTCGCCGAGACGCTGAAGACGCTGATCGCGGACGCGCCGCACCGGGTCGCCGTGACGACCTTCGCGTCCAACGTGGCGCGCATCCGCGCGGTCGCCGAGGCCGCCGCCGCCTGCGGGCGCGAGGTCATCGCGGTCGGCCGCGCCATGGACCGGGTGATCGACGTGGCCCGCGAGTGCGGCTACCTCGACGGCCTGCCCGAGTTCCGCCGCTCCGATTCGTGGAAGAGCCTGCCGCGGGAGCGCGTCGTCGCGCTGCTCACCGGCTCACAGGGCGAGCCGCGGGCGGCGCTCGCCCGCGTCTCCCGCCGCGACCACCCGGATATCAGCCTCACCGCCGGTGACCAGGTGATCTTCTCCTCGCGCGCCATCCCGGGCAACGAGCGCGATGTCGGCTCGATCATCAACGACCTGATCGAGCAGGGCGTCGAGGTGATCACCGACCGCACCGACCTCGTCCACGTCTCCGGCCACCCGCGCCGGGACGAGATGGTCGAGATGTACCGGTGGACCCGCCCGGGCACCGCGATCCCGGTCCACGGCGAGGCCCTGCACCTCGACGAGCACGCCCGCTTCGCGCGGGCGCAGGGCGTGCAGAACGTGGTCAAGGCCCGCAACGGCAGCCTGATCCGCCTGAGCCCCGGCAAGCCCGAGGTGATCGACCACGTGAAGGCCGGCCGCCTGTTCAAGGACGGCGACGTCCTGATCGACGAGAAGGACCGGGCGATCCCGGAGCGGCGCAAGCTGATGCAGGCCGGCCTGGTCTCGGTGGCGATCGCTATCGACGAGGACGGCGTCGTGCTCGGCGAGCCGGCGGTGGACATCATCGGCCTGCCGAACCGCGGCCGGTCCGGCGAGCCGCTGATCGAGACCGTGGTGGACGCGGTCTCCCGCACCCTGTCGGGGATGTCGCGGGGCAAGCTCAAGGACTCGGAGAGCGTCGAGAAGACGGTCGACCGGGCGGTGCGCACCGCGGTCAACGAGGTATGGGGCAAGAAGCCGGCCTGCCACGTGCAGGTGGTGGAGGTGTGAAGCTGGCTGCCGATAGCGGTTGGCTGTAATCTAGACGGAGCCGAAGCAGCCGATCATCCGATCGGCTGCCGGACAGGACCCGGGTTCCCTCTCGCGCACGGGAGAGGGACAGGGTGAGGGGGACAGGTTCTGCCGGAGAGGGCTCGTCCCTCACCCCAACCCTCTGCCGCACGGGAGAGGGGGCCGGTCGCGTCCGCGCGTACGGGCGGAGCCTTCCCCGCGAACGAACGAAGCTCCCGGACAGGGGGCCAGAACGCCGGGGAGGAAACATCATGATCGGCCGTCTCAACCACGTGGCCATCGCCGTGCAGGATCTCGACGCCGCCTGCGCGGTCTACCGCGACACGCTGGGCGCGACGATCACCGCGCCCCTGCCGCAGCCCGAGCACGGCGTCACCGTCGTGTTCGTCGAGCTGCCGAACAGCAAGATCGAGCTGATGTCGCCCCTGGGCGAGGGCTCGCCGATCGAGTCCTTCGTGGCCCGCAATCCGGGCGGCGGCATCCACCACGTCTGCTACGAGGTCGACGACATCCTGGCCGCGCGCGACCAGCTCAAGGCGCAGGGCGCCCGGGTGCTAGGCACCGGCGAGCCGCGGATCGGCGCGCACGGCAAGCCGGTCCTGTTCCTTCACCCCAAGGACTTCCTCGGCACCCTGGTCGAGCTGGAGCAGGTGTGAGCCGGATGATGAACACGCTGGCCCGCTCGACGCCGGTGACCCTGGCGGCGATCACCGTCCTGATCGCCGCCTTCGTGGCGGCGGCGGTGAGCCTGTTCAAGCTGACGGTGGGCGGGGCGATCGCCCTCTACTTCGTGGTCTGGTGGACGCTGCTCTTCGCGGTCCTGCCCCTGCGGAACCAGCCGGAGACGCGGCCCAGCCACGTGGTTCCGGGCCAGGATCCCGGCGCGCCGGCGGCGCCGCGACTGCGCGAGAAGGCGATCTGGACGACGCTGGTCGCGGGCGCCGCCTTCCTGATCGCCCTGGCGGTGTTCCCGCTGACCGGACTTTAGGACGGCTCTGAGCGGCGATCCGGGAGACGCCCCGCGTCGGGTCACGGCCCGGGAAACCAGATGGGCGCGGGCCCTCCCGGTGGTCCGACACGGCCGCGCCGACCGGACCCAAGAATAAAAAAAGCAAGGCCCGAGGCCTTGCTTTCAAGCTTTACTGGCTCGACCTTGAAATATCCCTCGCATTGGCTGCGGGGCGGTCGCTTTTCCTCCCGAGACTCGGACCTTGCGCCACCTCTTCCGGGCGTCGCAAACATCGCCGGACGCTTATAGGAACAACAATTCGTGTTGTCACCGGGTCTGCGAGAAAAATCTGCGCTTTCTTGCCGGCAAATGGGCATACCGCTTTCCGCCTAGGCAGCGGCCTCAGCGCGGCCGGGCCGCCGCCTCCGGTTCGCCGCGATTACGCCCCGCCGTGGTCGCGCAGTGCTTGTAATTTGCGTCTCCGGCGTGTTGTGTGCCGGCGCGCCGCGGCTCCTCCCGGCCGATCCTCTTCCAAGACTCTGACGACATGCGTCTCTCCCGCTATTTCATGCCGACCTTGCGCGAGACGCCCAAGGAAGCCGAGATCGTCTCGCACCGGCTGATGCTGCGCGCCGGCCTGGTCCGCCAGGAAGCCGCCGGCATCTACGCCTGGTTGCCGCTGGGCCTACGGGTGCTGGAGCGCGTCTGCGCGGTGATCCGGCGGGAGCAGGACCGGTCCGGCGCCGTCGAGATCCTGATGCCGACGGTGCAGTCCGCCGAGCTGTGGCGGGAATCCGGCCGCTACGACGCCTACGGCAAGGAGATGCTGCGCCTGAAGGACCGGCACGACCGCGAGATGCTCTACGGCCCCACCGCCGAGGAGATGGTCACCGAGATCTTCCGGGCGAGCGTGCGCTCCTACAAGGACCTGCCCAAGAACCTCTACCAGATCTCGTGGAAGTTCCGCGACGAGGTGCGGCCGCGCTTCGGCACGATGCGCTCCCGCGAGTTCCTGATGAAGGACGCCTACTCGTTCGATTTCGACCAGGCCGGCGCGCGCCACGCCTACAACCGGATGTTCGTGGCGTACCTGCGGACCTTCGCGGGCCTCGGCCTGAAGGCGATCCCGATGCGCGCCGATACCGGCCCGATCGGCGGCGACCTGTCCCACGAGTTCATCATCCTGGCCAAGACCGGCGAGAGCGAGGTCTTCTGCGACAGGGCCTATCTCGACTTCGACATCCCGCCGGCGACCGTCGATTTCGACGACGTCGCCGCCCTCCAGGGCATCGTCGATGCCTGGACCTCGCACTACGCGGCGACCGAGGAGATGCACGAGCCCGCGGCCTTCGCGGAGGTCCCGGAGGACAACCGCATGGCGGCCCGCGGCATCGAGGTCGGGCACATCTTCTACTTCGGCACCAAGTATTCCGAGCCGATGGGCGCCAAGGTCGCCGGTCCGGACGGGATCGAGCGGCCGGTCCATATGGGCTCCTACGGCATCGGGCCGAGCCGCTTGGTCGCCGCCATCGTCGAGGCCAGCCACGACGAGGCCGGGATCATCTGGCCGGACTCGGTCGCGCCGTTCGACGTCGCCCTGATCAACCTCAAGGTCGGGGACGCGGCCACCGACGCCGCCTGCGCGCAGATCCAGTCCGACCTCGAGACCGCCGGCCTGTCGGTGCTCTACGACGACCGCGACGAGCGCCCCGGCGCTAAGTTCGCCACCGCCGACCTGATCGGCTTGCCCTGGCAGGTGATCGTCGGGCCCAAGGGCCTGGCGGAGGGCAAGGTCGAGCTGAAGCGGCGTGCCGGCGGCGAGCGCGAGAGCCTCGCGACCGTCGATCTGCTGGCACGCATCCGGCGCGTCTGAGGCGTGCCGATGGCCGCCTCAGCGAAGCTGGACCGGGTTCGGACCTTCGCGGCCTCGTTCGCGGCCTCGTTCCGCCAGGGCACCGCGCCCTTCGCGCCGTTCGAGTGGATCCTCGCCGGCCGCTACCTGCGCGCCCGGCGCCGGGGCGGCGGCGTCTCGGTGGTGGCGTTCTTCTCGGTGCTCGGCATCGCGCTCGGCGTCGCCACGCTGATCATCGTCCTGTCGGTGATGAACGGCTTCCGCGCCGAGCTGCTGTCGAAGATCGTCGGCATCAACGGCCACCTGTTCGCGACGCCCATCGACCGGCCGTTCAACGACTGGACCGACCTGTCGGAGCGCCTGTCGAAGGTGGCGGGCGTGCGCGCCGCGGTGCCGCTGGTCGAGGGCCAGGCCTTCGCCTCGTCGCAGTACGGCGGCTCGGGGGTCATCATCCGCGGCGTACGGGCGGCCGACCTCGACGCGCTGGCGGCCGTGTCCTCGGCGATCCGCGGCGGCACCCTCGAAGGTTTCGACGACGGCACCGGCGTGCTGATCGGGCGGCGGCTCGCCGACACGCTGGGCCTGCAGGCCGGCGACACGATCACGCTGGTCACGCCCAAGGGCTCGTCGACGCCCTTCGGGACGGCGCCGCGCACCAAGAGCTACACGGTCAAGGCGGTGTTCGAGGTCGGCATGACCGAGTTCGACCAGACCTTCGTGTTCATGCCGCTCGCCGAGGCCCAGGCGTTCTTCAACAAGGACGGCGACGTGAGCATGATCGAGATCTACGTCGACGATCCCGACCATGTCGGCGACATGCGCGAGCCCCTGGAGATGGCGGCCGAGCGCCCGATCCTGCTCACCGACTGGCGCCAGCGCAACCGGACCTTCTTCGGGGCCCTGGAGGTCGAGCGGAACGTCATGTTCCTGATCCTCAGCCTGATCGTCGTGGTGGCGACCCTCAACATCGTCTCCGGCCTGATCCTGCTGGTGCGCGACAAGTCGAGCGACATCGCGATCCTGCGCACCATGGGGGCGACGCCGGGCACGATCATGCGGGTGTTCCTGATCAACGGCGCGCTGATCGGCGTCGTCGGGACGCTCAGCGGGCTCGGCCTCGGCATCCTGATCACGCTGAACATCAAGCCGATCCAGCACGTGCTGTTTCCGGGCGCATGGGACCCGACGGTGCGGTTCCTCGCCGAGATCCCGGCCCAGATGAACCCGAAGGAGATCACCGCCGTGGTGATCACCTCCCTGCTGCTGTCGCTCGCGGCGACGCTGTATCCCTCCTGGCGCGCCGCCCGGCTCGATCCGGTGCAGGCCCTCCGCTACGGCTGACGGGCCGCATCCGATGAGCGATTCGAGCCAGACCGCCGGCGACCAGCCGGTGCCGGCGCTGTTCTTCTCCCGCGTCGAGCGGCGCTACGCTCAGGCCGAGGGTGCCCTCGAGATCCTGCGCGGGGCCGACCTCGCGATCTGGCCGGGGGAGTTGGTCGCGCTGGTGGCGCCGTCGGGAGCCGGCAAGTCGACCCTGCTGCACCTCGCCGGCCTCTTGGAGCGGCCGGACGGGGGCGAGATCTATATCGGCGGTCAGCCCACGGCCGCGATGGCGGATTCCGAGCGCACGCGCCTGCGGCGCGAGGAGATGGGTTTCGTCTACCAGTTCCACCACCTGCTGCCGGAGTTCTCGGCGCTGGAGAACGTGGTGATGCCCCAGCTCATCCGCGGCCTGAAGGCCCCGGAGGCGAAGGCCCGCGCCACGGAACTTCTGAGCTTCCTCGGCCTCAAGGAGCGGCTGCCGCACCGCCCGGCGGAGCTGTCGGGAGGTGAGCAGCAGCGCGTCGCCATCGCCCGGGCGGTGGCCAACGGCCCGCGGCTGCTGCTCGCCGACGAGCCGACCGGCAACCTCGATCCCGGGACGGCGGGCCACGTCTTCTCGATCCTGATGGCCCTGGTCCGCGCCTCGGGGCTCGCCGCCCTGGTCGCGACCCACAACCTGGAATTGGCCGCCCGCATGGATCGGCGGGTCACCATCCGGGACGGGCTGATCACGCAGCTCGACTGAGCGGGCCACCCGCTGAGCAGATCTCCCGTGTGCCGGCGCAGCGACGGCACGCGCGGCAGCGCGCCCCTTACACGCCGCGCCGCGGCAGCCTCGATCAACCACAGGGCGCATCGCTCCCGGCCCGCGACGCCAGCCGGCCCGCAGACCTCCGAGCCCCGCAAGTGCACGCGATCTTTAATCCGTCGCGCCGCGTGCGACGCGTCACGTCGCGGAAGACACGGGGCCCCTATCTTGTGATCACGCAAGACAAAACAGAGCCGAACAACCGGTCTGTACTGCGTTATCTCTGGAGCCTGACCATGAAGACCCGTATCGCCGCAGCCGTCACCGCACTTGTCCTTGGCGTTGCCCCGATCTCGTCCTCTCTGGCGGCGAACGGCGCCCGCTGGACGGGCCTCGCTCCCTACGAGGTCGAGACCACGGGCTCGCTCGGACTGGGGGTCCACGACAATCCCAACTACGTCGGCTGCCCGCTGAGCTCGGCCGCCGAGGGCAACGCCGACCAGCAGACCCGGCCGGTGAAGCAGTACGGCCAGACCTCCGGCGGCTACCGCTGCTGAGCCGACGCGAGGACGGATGAAGCTCAAGGCTCTCTCCTACGTCATGATCGGCGCCTTCGTGAGCGGCCTGCTCATGACGTTCGTCGGTTCGGCCACCGCGCTGCTCGGGCAGTAATCGAAAGGGCGCCGCTTCCGTCGGAGGGGGCGCCCCCCGCGTTCGGGCAGCCGGCGGGTCAGGACGCGCGGGACGGGCCGGGACCGGACTCGGCGGCCGGCAGCCGCTCGACGTAGTCGCAGGCGTCGAGGACGGCGTCGCGGCCGTCCGCCATCCGCGCCCGGGCCGCCGCGCAGGCCCGCGTCACCGCGGGGTCGGCGAGCAGCCGGCCGAGGACCCGCGCCGCCCGCGCGGGCCGGAAGGCGCGGCGGCTCAGGGTGGCGCCGAGAGCCCGATCCTTCAGCCGCCGCCCCTCGTCGAAATGGTCGAAGGCCACGGGCACCACCAGCTGCGGGACGCCCGCGGCCAGCGCCTGCGCGACCGTGCCGACGCCGCCGTGGTGGACCAGCGCCGCGCTGCGCGGCAGCAGGGCGCTCAGGGGGGCGTAGGGCAGGTGGATGATCCCGGCCGGCAGCGGCTTCGGGATCTGCCCCCCCTGCGGGGCGAGCAGGACGCCGCGCCGGCCCATGCGCCGGCACAGCCGCACCGCGGTGTCGAAGAAGCCGGCGCCCTGGCGCATGGCCGAGCCGTAGGTGAACACGATCGGCGGGTCGCCCGCCTCGAGGAACGCTTCCAGCTCCGGCGGCATGGACGCCACGTCGCCGAACCGGTCGACCAGCGGGAAGCCGAGCTGCACCGCCTGGCCCGGCCAGTCGGCCTGCGGCTCCGCGTACCAGTCGGGGAACATCAGGAGCATGCCGGTCGGGCTGTTCCACCAGTGCCGCAGCCGGTAGACCGGATCGAGGCCGAGACGCGCCCGCAGGGCGTTCAGCGGCGGGAGGGTGAACGGGCCGACCGCCACCTTGTCGACGCCGAGATTCACGTAGGCCCGCAGGGCGGCCGGCAGGACGCGCGGCAGCGGCAGGCCCGGCAGGCGCGGCGGATCGTACCGGCTCTCGATCAGGAACGGCATGACGTGCAGCGTCGCGGTCGGCAGATCGTAGAGGTCCTGCGCGAGCCGCGCCCCCCAGCCCAGCGGCGAGGCGACCACCCGCAGGTCGATCCCCCGGGCGCGGGTCGCGCCGAGCCACAGGCAGGCCGGCTCGGCCACCCGCAGGGCGTAGTCGAACATCGGGCGGAACCCCTGCTGCGGGTGCCACAGATCCGGCTGGCGGATCACCGCCTCGTAATCGGCGACCGTGCCCAGGGGCTGGAAGGCGAGGCCGGCCCGGCGGGCCATCGCCTCGAACGGGGCCGGGGCCGCCAGCGAGACGCCGTGGCCGCGCTTCAGGAGTTCGTGCCCCAGCGCGATGAACGGAAGCACATCGCCGTGTGTGCCGACGGCCACGAGGGCGACGTCGAACCGTTCGACCGTCCGGTGCTCGGGAATGGCTTGCTCCTTCGAACTCCCCAGCCGGTGACGAGCTCGTCTCGAAGGCGGGGGCATGCCAGCCCGCCCGATCCGCATCAAGACACTTTTTACCCTGTCGAAGAAACGGGGCCGCCCTGTGACCCGCAGACCCTTTCCATAGAACAAAACATGAACATACTAGGGCCGGAACACAGGAGGCAGGTCGATGCTGAAGCGGGTGATCCTGACCGGAATGGTCGAGTTCATGGCGTTCGGGATGCTGTTCGCGGCGGTGGGCGCCTGGGCGATAGCCTTGGCACCGGTTCGTTAGCCGGATTTTTCCGAAGACTGCCCGGTTCCGTCCGCGGACGGGTTATGCACAGGCGATCGCCCCGTAGGCGCCGATTGCCCACAGGGCCGGGCCGAACTGGTGCTTCCGGGGCACGACCGGTGGATATCGTCCGCCGGCGGCGCGGCGCACGTCGACTTGAGGCCGGCGAGCGGGGATGCTGCCCGACCCCGGAACAAGGTCGGCCATGCCACGCCAGCTCAAAGAGGTCGGATTCGTCCACCTCCACGTCCACTCGTCCTATTCCCTGCTCGAAGGGGCGCTGAAGGTCGGCTCCCTGATCAAGGCGGCGGTCGCCGACAGGCAGCCGGCCCTGGCCCTGACCGACACCAACAACCTGTTCGGCGCGCTGGAATTCTCCGAGAAGGCGGCCGGGGAGGGCGTCCAGCCGATCGCCGGCGTGCAGCTCTCGGTGGCGTTCGAGGCCGCGGACCCGCACCAGCGTCAGGCGCCGACCAGCCACGGCATCGTGCTCCTCGCCCAGGACGAGACCGGCTACGCCAATCTGCTGCGGCTGGCGAGCCGCGCCTATTTCGACACGGCCCTCGGCGAGGCGCCGCGCCTCGATGCCGGAGCGCTCGCGGGCGCCTCCGAGGGGCTGATCGCGCTCACCGGCGGGATGGCGGGCCCCCTCGACGCGGCCTTCCGGGCGGGCCGGCCGGAGCTCGCCCTCAACCGCCTGAAGCGCCTGAAGGAGACGTTCGGCGAGGACCGGCTCTACGTGGAGATCCAGCGCCACGGCCAGTCCGAGGAGGCGCGGATCGAGACCGCGCTCCTCGACCTCGCCGGCCGCCACGGCCTCGGGATCGTGGCGACGAACGAGCCCTACTTCGCCAAGCCCGACGACTACGACGCCCACGACGCGCTGCTTGCCATCGCGGAGGGCCGCCTCGTCTCGGACGAGCGCCGCCGCCGCCTGACGCCGAGCCACGCCTTCAAGACCCGGGCCGAGATGGCCGAGCTGTTCCGCGACCTGCCGGACGCGCTCCAGGCGACGGTCGAGATCGCCATGCGCTGCGCCGTCCGTGCGCGGACCCGCAAGCCGATCCTGCCGAATTTCGGCGCCGTGGCGGCCGGCGAGACGCCGCCCATGGCGGAGGCCCTGGCGGAGGCGTCCGACGCGGGCGCGCGGGCGGTCTCGGCCGACGAGCCGACCGAGCTGCGCCGGCAGGCCGAGGCCGGGCTGGAGCTGCGCCTGAAGCAGCACGGCACGGCGCCGGGCTTCTCCGAGGAGGATTACCGCAAGCGCCTCGCGTTCGAGCTCGACGTCATCGTCAAGATGAAGTTCCCGGGCTACTTCCTGATCGTCTCCGACTTCATCAAGTGGGCCAAGGACCACGACATCCCGGTCGGTCCGGGCCGCGGCTCGGGCGCCGGCTCGCTGGTGGCGTGGTCGCTGCTCATCACCGACCTCGACCCGCTCCGGTTCGGCCTGCTGTTCGAGCGCTTCCTCAACCCCGAGCGCGTCTCGATGCCGGATTTCGACATCGACTTCTGCGTCGAGGGCCGCGAGCGGGTGATCCGCTACGTGCAGCAGCGCTACGGCGAGGGGCAGGTCGGGCAGATCATCACCTTCGGCACGCTGCTCGCCCGCGGCGTGCTGCGCGACGTCGGCCGCGTCCTGGAGATGCCCTACGGGCAGGTCGACAAGCTGACCAAGCTCGTGCCGCAGAACCCCGCCAACCCGGTGACGCTCGCCCAGGCCATCGAGGGCGAGCCCAAGCTCCAGCAGGCCATGGAGGAGGAGCCGATCGTCGGCCGCCTCATCGACATCTCCAAGAAGCTCGAAGGCCTGCACCGGCACGCCTCGACCCACGCCGCCGGCGTGGTGATCGGCGACCGGCCGCTCGAGGAGCTGGTCCCGCTCTACCGGGACCCGAAGACCGGCATGCGGGTCACCCAGTTCAACATGAAGTGGGTCGAGCAGGCGGGGCTGGTGAAGTTCGACTTCCTGGGCCTCAAGACCCTGACGATGCTGCGGTGCTGCACCGATCTGCTGAAGCAGCGCGGCATCGACATCGACCTCGCCTCGCTGCCGCTCGACGACCCGAACACCTACGGGCCGATGGGCCGGGGCGAGACGGTCGGCGTGTTCCAGGTGGAATCGGCCGGCATGCGCAAGGCGCTCTGCGAGATGCAGGCCGACCGGCTGGAGGACATCATCGCCCTGGTGGCGCTCTACCGGCCGGGCCCGATGGCCAACATCCCGGTTTATTGCGAGCGCAAGCTCGGCCGCGACGCCGGCAACGAGGCGTCCTGGTACCCGGATCCGAAGCTGGAGCCGATGCTGAAGGAGACCTTCGGCATCATCGTCTACCAGGAACAGGTGATGGAGATCGCCAAGGTGCTCGCCGGCTACTCGCTCGGCGAGGCCGACATGCTCCGGCGCGCCATGGGCAAGAAGATCCGCGCCGAGATGGACGCGCAGCGCGACCGGTTCCTCAAGGGCTGCACCGAGCGCGGCCTGACCAAGGCCAAGGCCAACGAGATCTTCGACCTGCTCGCGAAGTTCGCCGATTACGGCTTCAACAAGAGCCACGCGGCGGCCTACGCGCTGCTGACCTACCAGACCGCCTACCTGAAGGCGAACTTCCCGGTCGAGTTCCTGGCCGCCGCCATGACCCTCGACATCGACAACACCGACAAGCTGGCCGAATTCCGCCAGGACGCGCAGCGCCTGAAGATCACGGTCGAGCCGCCCTCGATCAACACCTCCGGCGAGGTGTTCGCGGTGCGCGACGGCAAGATCTTCTACGCGCTGGCCGCCATCAAGGGCGTCGGCCGCGAGGCGGTGCGGGCGCTGGTGGAGGCCCGCGGCGACCGGCCGTTCAAGGATCTCGCCTGCCTCGCCCGCCGGCTGAACCCGCGGATGATCAACAAGCGCACCCTGGAGAGCCTCGTCCAGGCCGGGGCGCTCGACTGCATCGAGCCCGACCGCGCGCGCGCCTTCGCGGCGGTGGAGCCGATGATGAAGCTCGCCGCCAGCGCGGCGGAGGCGGAATCGGCCGGCGTCACCGACATGTTCGGGGGCGTGGTGGCGGACGACGTGTCCCTGCGGATCCCGCCGCACGAGATCTGGCCGATGGCCGACACGCTCAAGCGCGAGTACGCGGCGATCGGCTTCTTCATCTCGGGCCATCCGCTCGACGAGTACGGCGACCTCTTGGACAAGCTGCGGGTGCAGAGCTGGACGGATTTCTGCCGCGCCGTGCGGGCCGGGACGTCGAGCGTCGGCCGCGTGGCGGCCTCGGTGCTCGACCGGGCGGAGCGGCGGACCAAGACCGGCAACAAGATGGGCATCGTCACCCTGTCGGACCGGACCGCGCATTTCGAGGCGATCATCTTCTCCGAGGGGCTCGGCCAGTACCGCGACATCCTGGAACCGGGCCGACCGCTGGTTCTGCAGCTCCAGGCGAACCTGGAGGGCGAGGACGTGCGCGCCCGCATCCTCTCCGCGGAACCCCTCGACCAGGCGGTCGCCCGCCACCAGAAGGGCATCCGCATCCATCTGAGCGACCCGCGCGGCGTCGCGCCCGTGCAGCAGCGCCTGTCGATGCGGGGCGAGAGCGAGGTCTCGCTGATCCTCAAGCTCGACGGCGGCGAGCGCGAGGTGGAGATCCGGCTCCCGGGCAAGTTCCAGGCGAGCCCGGCGCTCGCCGGCCAGCTCCGGACCGTGCCCGGGGTGGTCCAGGTGGATGTGAGCTGAGGGGCGGCTGATACCAAGCGCCTGTGGGTTCGGTTGGCCCGCGCCGTCTTCGCGAGCGGAGCGAAGCGATCCAGGGACGCGCCACGCTCGATGAGGGCGCGCGACACGGGGTTGCTTCGCTCCGCTCGCAAGGACGGGTGGGCTTTTGTGAGTTCTGTCGCCGGGAATTGTAGGTGCGTGCCCGTCGAGGCCCTCAGCTCGCCGCCGTCCCGCTGGCTGCCAGCACCACCGCCCGGCTCCCCACCGGCACGCGGGCGTACAGGTCGATGATGTCCTGGTTCAGGAACCGGACGCAGCCCGACGACACCATCGTGCCGATGGTCTGCGGCTCCGTGGTGCCGTGCAGGCGGTAGAGCGTGTCGCCGCCGTCCCGATAGAGGTAGAGCGCCCGCGGACCGAGCGGATTGCCGGCCCCGCCGGGCAGGCCGCCGGCATAGGGCCCGTAGCGCTCGGGCTCCCGCTTGATCATGGCCTGGGTCGGCGTCCAGCGCGGCCATTCGGCCTTGCGGGCGATGACGGCCGCGCCTCGGAAGTTGAACGCCTCATCGCGACCGACGCCCACGCCGTAGCGGATGGCGCGCCCGCCCTCGCGCACAAGGTAGGCGTAGCGTGCCGAAGGATCGACCACGATCGTGCCCGGCGGCTCGGCCGTGGCGTAGGCCACCTCCCGGCGCAGGAAGCGCGGGTCTATCGCGGACAGGTCCACCGCCGGCACGGGGAAGGGCTCGCCGTCGAGCGCGGCGTAGAGGGCCGTGTAGGCCGGGTCGACGGGCGGGCGCAGCGCGGCGACGGGGCGCGGCTCGCGGGTGACGCAGCCGGCGACGAGCAGGGGCGTGCCGGCGAGCAGGCTGCGGCGGGTCGGAAACATCGATGCTGCGCTCCAAGGTCTGGCGAAGACGCACAGAACCGCCACGCTGCCGCCCCGTCCATCGGCTATGGGGTGATCGCACCCATAACCGGATGGCATCCATGGATCTGACGCTGGCCCTGCGCGCGTTCCTCCGGACCGTCGAGCGCGGCTCGATGACCGCGGCCGCACGCGACCTCGCGGTGTCGCAGCCGGCGATCAGCAAGCATCTGCGCAATCTGGAGGCCCAGGTCGGCGCGCGGCTCCTCGAACGGTCCGCGCGGCTGGTGCGTCCGACCCAGCAGGGCCAGCGGCTCTACGCGGCCTGTCAGCCCGCGCTCGCCACGATCGACGCCGCCCTGGAAGATGCCCGCACCGAGGCTGGCCGCATCGAAGGCCGGCTGCGGCTGCACGCGCCCGCCTGCATCGGGGCGGCCCATCTGCACCGGATCGTGGCGGCGTTCCAGGTCGAGAATCCGCGGGTCACGGTCGATCTCGTGCTGGACAACCGGCTGATCGACCTCGTCTACGAGGATTACGACCTCGCGCTCCGCTACGGCCGGCCCCACGGGCAGGACGTCGTGACGCGGCGGCTCGGCTGGGTGCGCCGAATCCTGGTCGCCGCCCCGGCATACTTGGCGCGGGCCGGCGGCATCGACGCGCCCGGGCAGATCGCCGACCGGGCCCTCGTGACGACCACGTCGGCCCTGGACGACCGGAACACGCTCGTGCTCCAGCACGGGCGCGAGACGCTGAGCCTCGCCGTCCGCCCGGCCCTGCGGACCAACAGCGCGGAGGTGCTGTTGGCCGAACTGCGCGCGGGACGGTACATGGGCCCGGTCCAGCACCTGCTGGTCGCCGAGGACTTGGCGGCCGGCCACCTCGTCCGCGTCCTGCCCGCGTACGAGGTGCGCTCGACGGACGCCTATCTGGTCTACCCGTCCGTCCGCCACATGCGCCCGGTCGTCCGCGCGTTCACCGATTTCGCCGTGCCGCGCATCCGCGCCATCGAGGGGATCAGCCACGCCGGTTGACCGGCTCCGGTGCGCTGCGGCCGCGACGAACGGGCCGGGGAGGCCGACCGCCGCGATCGCGACCCTAGAACGGCGCCGCGAGGCAGCCGCTCAGGGCGCCCTTCAGCGCGGCGGCATCGGCCTCCGCCACCGTGAACGTGGCCGTCAGGGTCGCGTCCTCGCCGCGCGGACTCGCCTGCGTCCAGGTCAGCTTCGTCCCGGGCTGGACGAGGGCCAGGGCGACCCCGCGCAGCGGATCCTCGCCGCGGCGCGCGCCCGCCACCGTCAGCGTGAAGCCCGCATCGGCCCCGGTCGCGGCGCCGCGGACCGGCATGCGCACGGAACGCACGCTGCCGGCGCTGGAGACCAGGAGGCCGGTCAGGGGCTTCTCGCTGTCGGCCCCTTCGAGGCCCGCGAAATCGAAGCGCGGCGCCAGCTCGGCGAAGCGCGGCACGGTCAGCGCCGCCGACAGGCCGGTGCCGCCCGGATCGCAGGCGACGTGCAGGGTCGCCGGCCGCTGGTCCGCCGCGAGGGTCGCGGTGCCGCTCAAGTCCGCGCTGCCGCCGGGCGCCCGGGCGCTGCCGGCGAGCAGAGGGGTCCGGCCGGTCAGGATGTCGGACAGGCTGTCGCCGCGGCTCAGCGGCCCGGCAAGCAGAGCAACGGCGGCGATGACGACCACCGCCAGGGCCACGCCGATCCGGAGCCGCATCCTATCCTCCGCCTGTGGACATCACGGGCCGGCGGCATAGACGATCGCGGCCGCATCGCAACCCTCCGTTCACCACGTCCGCAGGGAATCGGCCGCCGACGCGCCAGCGTGCACCGCAGCAACTCGGTAAAAACCGATCGTTCCTACGTACCGACGCTCAACCTTGAGCGTCGCCATGCGCACGAAGATCCTGCTCGTCCTCACCCTCCTCGTCTACGTCACCACCGGCCGCGCCCCCGGCATCCGGGAGCCGCGCAATCCGGACGCGGAGCACGGCGGCGGGCGCCTCGTGGTCGCGACCAAGCGGGCCTGGATCTGAACCGCTGCCCGGTCAACGCGACCGTCCTCGCGAGCACGGCTGCACCGACGCGCTCGACAGGAGACGGTCTCACCCCCCGGGCGCGCAGGCCCTGAGGCGCGCGGCCACGAGGGCCTGGAGGCTCCAGAGGTGGCGGTCGCGGATGCCGAGGCGCTCGCAGGCCTCCACGGTCCGGAACAGGTACTCGGCGCTCGGCCCTTTGTGGCCGCAGGCCGCGGCGATCTTCTCGGCGATCTCGGAATCCGAGAGGCGTCCGGCGTAGCGGTCGCTGGCGCGGTTCGCCAGGAAGGTCAGGGCCGGGACGGTCCCGGCCTCGGTGGCGACCGGCAGCCAGCGGGCGACGTAGCCGCGGCCGCGCATCTCGCGGCGCCAAACCGGCATCAGCGCTTCGCGGATCTCCATGCCGGGCAGGCGGAAGGCCACGCCCCGGCACAGGCCGCCGCGGTCTAGCGCCAGGACGAAGCCCGGCCGTTCCGGCGTGCCGCGGAACCGCCGCTGGAGCAGGCAGAAGCGGCGGTGGAAGCCGCGCACCGTCCCGATCCGGCGCTCGGCCACCGGGAATTCCGGGTTCCACATCAGCGAGCCGTAGGCGAAGACCCAGAGGTCGCTGCCCTCGCGCCCGGCGACGATCGCGTCGAGCCCCGGGCGCAACTCGGCGTCCGACAGAACCTCGAGCGCGCTCGGGTCGTCGGGGATCGGGACGGAATGGGCGCGGGCGATCAGGTCGAGGCTGAGGTCGAGGGTGCGGACGGACGCGGCGGGCATGGGCCCTCAACGCCCGGGCCTCACGGCTTGTTGCCCAGCGCGTCGAGTTCGGGGAAGGGCCGGGTGCGGTGTCCGGTGCAGACCTCGTCGTCGTCGAGCACCGTGAGCCGGTCGTTGTCGTAGCGCAGCGCCACCCTCGGGCGCTCGGGCTTGCCGAAGGTCCGGCCGTACATCCGGCCCGACACGCAGTAGATCACCCCGCCCCCCTCCGCGATCGGCCCGGCGATCCGGCTGCCCGCGAACCGCACCGGCAGCAGCGAGACCGCGCCGAAATCGACCTGCCTCAGCGCCAGGGCGGCGATCCGCCGGAGGAGGGCCGGGGAGGGGTCGGCCTCGGCGGCGGGCTCGGCGGCGGGCTTCGGTGCGCGCGGCGCGGCCTGCGCGCCGGCGGCGAGGAGGACCAGCAGGGCGGCGAGGGCGGCGCGGAGCGGCATCGGTCATCGCTACCCGGCCAAGGTTGCCCGAGGCTGGGACCGCGCGGGGCAGCACCGGCGGCCGCGGCCCCCTATATGAGAGACAGGCGCGAAGCGCGCCTCTCACCCGATCTCTCACACGAAGACGCGACGTTCGATGCAGTGGACCGACGACGCCCTGGTGCTCGGCCTGCGCCGGCACGGGGAGACCGGCGTCATCCTCGAGGCCATGACCGAGGCCCACGGGCGCCATCTCGGCCTCGTGCACGGTGGGCGCTCGCGCCGGATGCAACCCGTGCTGCAGGCCGGGAACCGGGTCCGCGTGACGTGGCGAGCGCGCCTCGACGAGGGTCTCGGCGCCTACGCGGTCGAGCCCCTGGACTCGCAGGTCTCGCGGCTGATCGGGTCGAGCCTCGCCCTCTACGGCATGAACCACATGGCCGCGCTGCTGCGGCTCCTCCCCGAGCGCGACCCGCATCCGGCGCTCTACGCGGCGGCGGGGATCCTGATCGAGCACCTCGACGACCCCGCCATCGCCCCGCCCCTGATGGTGCGGTTCGAGCTGGCGATCCTGTCGGAACTCGGCTTCGGCCTCGACCTCACCGCCTGCGCGGCCACCGGCGGCAACGACGCCCTGGCCTACGTGTCGCCGAAGAGCGGCCGGGCGGTCAGCGCCTCGGCCGGCGAGCCCTACCGGGACCGTCTCCTGGCGCTCCCGACCTTCCTGCACGCGGGCGGTTCCCCGGGTCCCGACGGCGTTGCCCAAGGGTTTACCTTGACGGGATACTTCCTCGACCGGCACGTCTGGGGCCCCCGCGGCCTCGGGCCGCCCGAGGAGCGGGCGCGATTCGTTGCGCTCGGCCGCGAGGCCGGGTAATGTTCGTGTTCTGTTCTTAATGCCCCGTCGTCGTTCCGGGCGCCGAAGGCGCGCCCGGAATCCAGAACCACCGTCCGCGCGCACGCGCGGGACGTCGGCGGCTCTGGATTCCGGGCCCCGCTGCGCGGCCCCGGAATGACGGCGCGCGGTGAAGACGTTGTAGTGAGGAGCCGTCATGGGCCAGCCCTTCGAGCCGCCGTCCGGCGACGGGATCGAGAGCGTCGAGCTGAAATCCGCGCTGGAGGAGCGCTACCTCGCCTACGCGCTCTCCACGATCATGCACCGGGCGCTGCCGGATGCCCGCGACGGGCTGAAGCCCGTGCATCGGCGCATCCTGTACGGGATGCGGCTGCTCCGGCTCGACCCGACCACCGCGCACAAGAAATGCGCCAAGATCGTCGGCGACGTGATGGGCGACTTCCACCCGCACGGCGACCAGGCGATCTACGACGCCCTGGTCCGGCTCTCCCAGGATTTCGCCCAGCGCTACCCTCTGGTCGACGGCCAGGGCAATTTCGGCAACATCGACGGCGACGGTCCCGCGGCCTACCGCTACACCGAGGCGCGGCTCACCGAGGTCGCGCGCCTCCTGCTCGACGGGATCGACGAGGACACGGTCGATTTCCGGCCCTCCTACAACGGCGAGAAGGAGGAGCCGATCGTCCTGCCGGCGGCCTTCCCGAACCTGCTCGCCAACGGCAGCCAGGGCATCGCGGTCGGCATGGCGACCTCGATCCCGCCGCACAACGCAGCCGAGCTGTGCGACGCGGCGCTCTACCTGATCAACCATCCCGAGGCGACCTCGGGGCAGCTCGCCAAGTTCGTCCAGGGCCCGGACTTCCCGACCGGCGGCATCCTCGTCGACTCGGCCGAGTCGATCGCCGAGGCCTACCGGACCGGCCGCGGCGCCTTCCGGGTCCGTGCCCGCTGGGCCAAGGAGGATCTCGGCCGCGGCACCTGGAACATCGTCGTCACCGAGATTCCCTACGGCATCCCGAAGGGCCGGCTGATCGAGAAGATGGCCGAGCTGCTGCAGGAGAAGAAGCTGCCGCTGCTGGCCGACGTGCGCGACGAGTCGGCCGAGGACGTACGCGTGGTGCTGGAGCCGCGCTCGCGCACGGTCGACCCGGTGATCCTGATGGAATCGCTGTTCCGGCTCACGGAACTCGAGACCCGCATCCCGCTCAACCTCAACGTCCTGGTCGGCGGCCTCGTGCCGAAGGTGATCGGCCTCGCCGAGTGCCTGCGCGAGTGGGTCGACCACCGCCGCGTGGTGCTGCAGCGCCGCTCGCGCTACCGCCTCGGCCAGATCGACCGCCGCCTGGAGATCCTGGGCGGCCTGCTCATCGTCTACCTCGACCTCGACGAGGTGATCCGCATCATCCGCGAGGAGGACGAGCCGAAAGCCGCCCTCATGGCCCGGTTCGAGCTGACCGAGGTGCAGGCCAACGCCATCCTCGACACCCGGCTGCGCTCCCTGCGCAAGCTGGAGGAGATGGAGCTGAAGCGCGAGTTCGAGGCGCTCACCGCCGAGAAGGCCGAGATCGACGCGCTCCTCGCCTCCGAGCCGGCGCAGTGGAAGGCGATCCAGGCGCAGATCCGCGCGGTGAAGAAGACCTTCGGGCCCGAGACCAAGCTGGGCAAGCGCCGCACGACGCTGGCGAGCCCGCCGGATGTCGGCGGCATCGACTTCACGGCGGCCCTGGTCGAGCGCGAGCCGATCACCGTGATCGTCTCGACCAAGGGCTGGATCCGGGCGCTCAAGGGCCACGTCGCCGATCTCTCGGGCGTCGCGTTCAAGGGCGACGACACCCTGAAGATCGCCTTCCCGACCGAGACGACCCAGAAGATCCTGCTGCTCGCCACCAACGGCAAGGTGTTCACGCTCGAGGCCTCGAAGCTGCCGGGCGGCCGCGGCTTCGGCGACCCGGTCCGGCTGATGGCCGACCTCGACGACGGCACCGAGATCGTGGCGGCGCTGCCGTACCGGCCGGAGACCAAGCTGCTGATCGCCAGCTCGGACGGACGCGGCTTCGTGGCGCCCGCCGACGCGCTCGTGGCCAACACCCGCAAGGGCAAGAGCGTGCTCGGCCTCGACGGCGACGCCACGGCCGCCGTGCTGGTGCCGGCCGACGGCGACCACGTGGCGGTCGTGAACACGGAGAAGCTGCTGCTGGTCTTCCCGGTCTCCGAGGTGGCCGAACTCGCCCGCGGCAAGGGGGTCCGGCTCCAGCGCTGCCGCAGCGGGACGCTGCTCGACGCGCACGTGTTCAAGCTCGCCGACGGCCTGCCCTGGCAGGACGGCTCGGCCGAGGGCCGGCTCGCGAACGCGTCGGTGCTGGAGAAGTGGCTCGGCCACCGCGCCGAGGTCGGGCTGATGATGGCGCGCAGCTTCCCGAAATTCGAGCGGTTCGGACGGTGAGGAGCCGCGGAGGGTGAAGGATTCCCGACCCACCACCTCATCCTGAGATGCCGGAGAGGAGTCGCCACGGGGGAGACCTCCGGTCAGCCGCGCAATCCCTGGAGCCCGCCTTCGAGGCGGCTCCGCCGCCCCTCGAGATGCGGGCGCGATTGGGAGTGTCTGGAACGGCTCCCGCGGTGCGGAGGCCCAGTCCTCAATGCGCCCGCTGGGCGAGCCAGAGCGCACCGAAGGCTAGCACGCCGCCGCCGATCGGAACCGCGAGCAGGAGAAGAAGCTGAGCTGTCGTCATGGGCGAAGGTTCCGCAATGCGCGCCTCACAGCCCAATGTATGGCGCCACTCATGATCCAGCAAACCACCATGGCGATGAGCACGGGCGCGAAGTGCGGACGATCCGACAGGGCAGTCGAGATGAACGGCGCGAAACCGCCGACGGCGAAGATCGCGGCCGCGAGGCCGTTGGCGTAGGTGGCCGTGAACTTGATCCGCTCGTTCGCAACAAGCGTGTCGCGCGCTTCGCTGTCCGCTTCCGACATCGAACCTGAGCCCCCCGGCCGGCCGCAAGCTTAGCCGATATCGGCGATGCGGAACATGAACCTCTCGGTCGCCTCATCGCCCCGTCGCGGACGCTTCGTCCGCCGCCCAGAGGTGCTGCGCCGCGTAGGCGCGATACGGCCGCCACGCCTCGGCCCGGGCCAGGAGCGCCGCCGGGCTCGGACGCCCGGTGGCCCCCTCCAGCGCCCGCAGCAGCCCGACATCGCCCACCGGCAGGGCGTCCGGCAGCTTGAGCGCCCGCATGGCGATGTACTGCGCCGTCCAGGGACCGATCCCGCGGATCGCCGTGAAGCGCAGCACCGCGGCCTCGAGCGACTCCGCCGGGGCGAACAGGTCCGGATCGGCCAGCGCCGCCGCGGCCAGCGCCCGGATCGCCGCGCCGCGGGCCCGCGGCATGTTGAGCGCCAGCGCGACATCCGCCTCGACCAGATCGGTCGGCGCGGGAAACACGTGGGTCAGACCGCCTGCCGGCTCCGCCAGCGGCGTCCCGAATGCCGCCACCAGCCTGCCCGCGAGGCCGATCGCGGCCGCCACCGAGACCTGCTGGCCGAGGATCGCCCGGCAGCCGGTCTCGAACGGGTCCCAGGCCCCCGGCAGGCGCAAGCCCGGCCGCGCCGCGACGAGCGGGGCCAGGACCGGATCCCCGCCGAGGCAGGCCGCGACGGCGGCCGGGTCGGCGTCGCAGTCGAACAGGCGGCGCAGGCGTCCCGCGACGGCGTCTTCGTGCCCGGCCTCGACGCCGCGCAGCGCGACGTGCAGGCAATCCGCGCCCGGTGCCACCGTCAGGAGCCCGTGCCGCCCCGCGACGCTGATCGTGCGCGCGTAGGAAGCCGCGGGATCCGTCGTCTCGACGCCCGGGATCGCCCGCTTGGCGAGGAACGCGCGGATCGCCGGCCAGTCGTAGGGCGGCCGGACGGGCAGGCGGCGTTCGATCACCTCCGCGAACGCGAAGGGCGGCCTCTCGGCCGCCCCGCTCGACGCTTCCCGGGGCAGGTGGTCCCGCCTCAGCCGCGCTGGTCCACGGCCACGTAGTCGCGCTGGGCCGGACCGACGTAGAGCTGGCGCGGACGGCCGATCTTCTGCGACGGGTCCTCGATCATCTCGGCCCACTGGGCGATCCAGCCGACGGTGCGGGCCACCGCGAACAGCACGGTGAACATGTCGGTGGGGAAGCCCATCGCCTTGAGGGTGATGCCCGAGTAGAAGTCGATGTTCGGGTAGAGCTTCTTCTCGATGAAGTACTCGTCCTTGAGCGCGATCTGCTCCAGCTCCATGGCGACGTGGAGCAGCGGGTCGTCGGTCTTGCCGAGCTCCTTGAGCACCTGGTGCGTGGTGTTCTGCATGATCCGCGCGCGCGGGTCGTAGTTCTTGTAGACGCGGTGGCCGAAGCCCATCAGGCGGAACGGGTCGTTCTTGTCCTTGGCCTTGGCGACGTACTTGCTGACATTCTCGGGGGTGCCGATCTCCATCAGCATCTTGAGGGCCGCCTCGTTGGCGCCGCCATGGGCCGGGCCCCACAGGCAGGCGATGCCGGCCGCGATGCAGGCGAAGGGGTTGGCGCCCGAGGAGCCGGCGAGCCGCACCGTCGAGGTCGAGGCGTTCTGCTCGTGGTCGGCGTGCAGGATGAAGATCTTGTCGAGTGCCCGGGCGAAGACCGGGTTCACCTCGTACTCCTCGCACGGCACCGCGTAGCACATGCGCAGGAAGTTCGACGTATAGTCGAGGTCGTTCTTCGGGTACACGAAGGGCTGGCCGATCGAGTACTTGTAGGCCATCGCGGCGAGCGTCGGCATCTTGGCGATCATGCGGATCGACGCGATCAGCCGCTGGCTCTCGTCCGTGATGTCGGTGGAATCGTGGTAGAAGGCCGACAGGGCGCCCACCGAGGCGACCATGACGGCCATCGGGTGCGCGTCGCGGCGGAAGCCGGTGAAGAACCGGTTCATCTGGTCGTGCACCATGGTGTGGCGCGTGACCCGGTACTCGAAATCGGCCCGCTGGGCGGCGGTCGGCAGGGCGCCGAACAGCATCAGGTAGCAGGTCTCGAGGAAGTCGCCCTTCTCGGCGAGCTGCTCGATCGGATAGCCGCGGTAGAGCAGCACGCCCTCGTCACCGTCGATGTAGGTGATCTTCGACTCGCACGAGGCCGTCGAGGTGAAGCCCGGGTCGAAGGTGAAGGCGCCGGTCTGGGCGTAGAGCTTGCCGATATCGATCACGTCCGGCCCGATCGTGCCGGTTTTCACCGGCAGTTCGATCGACTTGCCGTCCACGGTGATGGTGCTGGGTGCGCTCATGGATCGTGGACCCTTCTCTGGCGACGTGGCGGATGCCGGCCTCGGGCTGCCCGAGTCGGTCCCGGGGGCCTGAGCACACGCATTATGCTGCGGGTGCTCACAGCCATGGGTTACCCAAACGGCAGTGCAGCAGCAACGGGGTCGGTGACAACCCGCCCCCGTCGCCAAGCGAATTCCGCCAACCGATTTCCACCCAACGCAATCCGGGTCGGGGCCGGCAGTTCCCTGTCCGCTCCCGGTCCGCGCGCAGCGGTCCCAGCGCCGCCTCGTCCCTGCCCTCAGCCCGGCCTCAGCCCTGCGGCGCCTGATCCCCGAGGCGCGCCAGGCTTTCCTCCCGGCCGAGCACCGCCATCACGTCGAACAGGGGCGGGGAGGTGGTCCGGCCGGTGAGCGCCGCGCGCAGGGGTTGGGCCACCTGCCCGAGCTTGCAGCCGGCCGATTCCGCGTACTGCCGCACCGCGCCCTCGGTGGAGGTCGCGCTCCAGTCGGGCAGCGCCTCGAGCACCGGCCGCACCCCGGCGAGGCGTCCGCGCCCCTCGTCGGAGAGCAGGGCGCGGGCCTTGTCGTCGAGCGCCAGGGGCCGCTGGGCGTAGAGGTAGTAGGCGCTGTCGAGGAGCTCGATCAGCGTCTTGGCCCGCTCCTTCAGGCCCGGCATGGCCTGGACGAGCTTGTCCTTGAGATCGGGCCGCAGCGGCGCCGACAGGCCGCGCTCCGGCCCGACGTTGGGCAGGATGGTCTCGATCGCCGCGACGAGGTCGGAATCGGCGCTGGTGCGGATGTAGAGGCCGTTGAGGTTCGCAAGCTTGGCGAAGTCGAACCGCGCCGCGGAGCGTCCGACCGCGCCGAGGTCGAAGGCCGCGACCATCTCGTCGGTGGAGAAGACCTCCTGGTCGCCGTGGCTCCAGCCGAGCCGCACGAGGTAGTTGCGCAGGGCCGCCGGCAGGTAGCCGAGATCGCGGTAGGCCTCGACGCCGAGCGCGCCGTGGCGCTTCGAGAGCTTGGCCCCGTCCGCCCCGTGGATCAGCGGGATATGCGCCATCCTCGGGATGTCCCAGCCGAGGGCCGAGAAGATCTGGCTCTGGCGCGCCGCGTTGGTGAGGTGGTCGTCGCCGCGGATGATCTGCGTGACGCCCATGTCGTGGTCGTCGACCACGACGGCGAGCATGTAGGTCGGCGTCCCGTCCGAGCGCAGCAGGACGAGGTCGTCGAGGTCCTTGTTGGCCCAGGTCACGCGGCCCTGGACGGCGTCCTCGACCACGGTCTCGCCCTCGGTCGGGGCGCGCAGGCGGATCACCGGCTTGACCCCGGCGGGGGCCTCGGACGGGTCGCGGTCGCGCCAGCGGCCGTCGTAGCGCGGGGCGCGCCCCTCCGCGCGGGCGGTCTCGCGCATCTGCGTGAGCTCCTCGGCGGTGGCGTAGCAGTGATAGGCGCGGCCCGCGGCCAGCAGCTCCTCGGCGACCGCGCGGTGGCGCTCGGCGCGGGCGAACTGGAAGACCACGTCGCCGTCCCAGTCGAGGCCGAGCCAGGAGAGGCCGTCGAGGATCGCGTCGATCGCCCCCTTGGTGGAGCGCTCGCGGTCGGTGTCCTCGATGCGCAGCAGCATCGTGCCGCCGGTGTGGCGGGCGTAGAGCCAGTTGAACAAGGCCGTGCGGGCCCCGCCGATATGCAGGTAACCCGTGGGCGAGGGGGCGAAGCGCGTGACGACGGCTGAGGACATCGGTCCGGTATGTTCCGGGGCTGGTCGCGGACGGGGCGCGACGGACGGCGAAGGGGCGGCGGAGCGGCGAGGGGCTCGACAGGGCGCCCGTAGCACGAAGAACCCGCTGTAGCACGGGCCGGCGGATGCGTTAAGAATCGCCCGCAGAATCGCCCGGCCCCGACGACAGGTCGCGCGGAGCGGGGCGGCGGCGATGCGGCGGATCGGCGCGAGGCGGGCGGACGGCGCGGTCGCGCTGATCGGCCCGCGCGCCCGAGCCCTTCCCGCCGCCCTCTTGGCCGCCCTCCCGGCCGCCCTCCCGGCGCTCCGCGACTGGGTCGTCGCCGGCCTCGCCCGCGAGGCCGAGCAGCGCCGGCTGTTCCCCTGGCTGGCGGTGGCCTTCGGCGGCGGGATCCTGGCCTACTTCGCGGCGGCCGACGGCGCGCCGAGCCTCGCCGCCCCCCTGATCGCGGCCGCCCTCGCGCTGGCGCCGGTCCCCGTCCTCGGCGCGCGGCCGGCGGCCCTGGCGGCGGCGCTCGCGGTGGCGGCCGCGTTCCTCGGCTTCGCGGCGGCGACCTGGCGGGTCTCGCAGGTCGCCGCACCGATCCTCACCCGCACCACGATCGGCCCGCTCGTCGGAACGGTCGAGGCCCTGGACGAGCGCGAGGTGGGCGCCCGGCTGGTGATCCGGGTGGAGAGCTTCGCCGGCCTCGCGCCGGAGGCGCGGCCCGCCCGGGTCCGGGTCTCGTTCCGGAAGACGCCGATCCCGCGTCCCGGGGACGGCGTCGCCGCCACGGCCCGGCTGCTGCCGCCCCCGGAGGCGGCCCGGCCCGGCGGCTACGACTTCGCCCGGGACGCCTATTTCCAGGGGATCGGCGCGGTGGGCTCGCTGATCGGCACCGTCACCGTCCGGGAACCGTCCGGGCCGCCGCCGCTGGGCCTGCGGCTCGCCGCTGCGCTCGACGCGGCGCGCAACGGGCTCACGCGCCGGATCGCGGAGGCCGCCGGCGGCCAGGCGGGTGCGGTGGCGGCGGCCCTGGTGACGGGCAAGCGCGGCCTCATCGGGCCGGCCACCAACGACGCGCTCCGCGCCGCCGGCATCTACCACGTGGTGTCGATCTCGGGCCTCCACATGGTGCTGGCCGCCGGCGTGGTGTTCTGGCTGGTGCGGGCGCTCCTCGCCGCGGTGCCGCTCTGCGCGCTGCTCTGGCCGATCAAGAAGATCGCGGCCGGCTTCGCCATGGTCGGCGTCACCGCCTACTGCGCCTTCTCGGGCTGGGACATCGCGGCCGAGCGCTCGCTGATCATGACCCTGATCATGCTGGGCGCGATCCTGGTGGACCGGCCGGCCCTGTCGATGCGCAACCTCGCCCTCGCGGCGCTGATCGCGCTCGCCCGGGAGCCGGAGGGCCTGCTCGGCCCGAGCTTCCAGATGTCCTTCGGCGCCGTGGCCGGGCTGATCGCCTGCGCGCGGCTGATCGACGGGCGGCTGCTCGTGCGCCCGGGGGCCGGGCGGATCGGGCGGCTCGTCGGGACCGGCCTGTCGGCGATCACCGGGACCCTGGCCACGACCCTGGTGGCGCAGGTCGCGACGGCCCCCTTCGCCACCTACCACTTCCAGACGGTCCAGCCCTTCGGCCTCGTCGGCAACGCCCTGACCCTGCCGCTCGTCTCCCTGGTGGTGATGCCCGCCGCGGTGATCGGCTGCCTCGCCTATCCCTTCGCCCTCGACCGGCCGGTCTGGTGGCTGATGGGGCAGGCGGTGGCCGGGATGCTGGCGATCTCGGACTGGATCGCCGGGTTCGAGCGGGCGGTCCTGGTGCTGCCGGCCTTCGGCGCCGGGGCGCTGGCCCTGCTGACCGCCGGCCTGCTGCTGGGGACGCTGCCGGCCTCGCGCCTGCGCTGGCTCGCCGTGCCGCCGGTCCTGCTCGGGCTCGTCCTCGCGGCCCGACCCGACCGCTACGACCTCTACGTCGACCGGCAGGGCGCGGGGGCCGCGGTGCGAGGGCCGGACGGGCGGCTCGCGGCCCTCGGCAGCCCTTCGGGCTTCGTCCTCGAGCAGTGGCTGAAGGCGGACGGCGACGGGCGGCGGCCCGCGGCGCTGATCGTCCGGTCGGGCAGCGGGCGCTGCGACCGGCTCGGCTGCACCGCCCGGCTGCCGGACGGGCGGGCGGTCGCCCTGGTCCGGGACCGGCGGGCCTTCCCGGAGGATTGCGCCCGCGCCGCGGTGCTGATCACGGGCCTCGCGGCGCCGCCCACCTGCACGGGGCCGCTGGTGATCGACCGGCGCGTCCTCGCCGCCCGCGGGGCCGTGGCCCTCCGGACCGACGGCGACGGCTTCGCCGCGCGCTACGCCTGGGACGACGGCCGCGCCGTGCCCTGGCGGCCGGCCGCCGGGCGCGGACCGGGACCGCCGCGGCCGGTCACCGCGGAGCCGGGCGACCGCCCCGCGGAGGACGGGGTCGCCGCGACGCCGGAGGCCGACGCCGCGCCGGGCGGAGACCTCGCCCCCGGCGACGCGCCGGCCGAGCCGCTTCAGTAGCGGCGGACGAGGCTCACGAGGCGGCCCTGGATCCGGACTCGGTCGGGCCCGAGCACGCGGGTCTCGTAGGCCGGGTTGGCGGCCTCGAGGGCGATCGACGAGCCGCGGCGGCGCAGGCGCTTGAGCGTCGCCTCCTCGTCGTCGATCAGCGCCACGATGATGTCGCCGGTATTGGCCGTCTCCTGCTTGCGGATGACCACGAGGTCGCCGTCCAAGATGCCCGCCTCGACCATCGAGTCGCCGCGCACCTCGAGGGCGTAGTGCTCGCCGCCGGCCACGAAGTCTGGCGACAGGGTGATGGCGTGGCTCTGGTTCTGGATCGCCGAGACGGGCGTACCGGCCGCGATCCGGCCCATGACCGGGATCGAGATGGCGCGGCCGGACTCGTCGATCATCCGCGTGCTCGCCGGGGCCGGCGGCGGCTTGGACTTACCGCCCTCGACCACGCTCGGCGTGAAGCGGCGCGGCTCGGCGGGGGCCTGAGTCGCCGGAGCGGCCTGAGTCAGGCTCTCGGGGATCCGGATCACCTCGATGGCGCGCGCCCGATTCGGAAGGCGCCGGAGGAAGCCGCGCTCCTCGAGCGCCGTGATCAGCCGGTGGATGCCGGATTTCGACTTGAGATCGAGGGCATCCTTCATCTCGTCGAACGACGGCGGGACACCGCATTCCTGCATCCGGCTCTGGATGAATCGCAGGAGGTCCAGCTGCTTGCGCGTGAGCATCGACGGGGGACTCGCGGCTTGGCGGACCGCCACGTGACGGTCTCCGAAACAAATCACGAACAGGTTAAACGTTCCGCAAGTGTTCCGCAAGAGCGGCACCGCTCGGCTCGGCGCGCCGCGGGCGCGCCCGCGGGAGAAGGTCGAGAAACGCATTGACGGCGCAAGCGGAGCCGTTTCAATGCATCGCGGCGCCCCGCCGGGAAGGCGGCGGATCCGGGGTGCGGGCTGGGACCCTCTTGGAATGACGAGGATGCGACGACCCGCAGCTCTGCTGCCCCTCGGCCTCGCCGCCCTCGGCCTCGCCGGCTGCACCACCGGATTCTCCTACATCTCGCGGAACTACGTGGCGCTCACTCCCCAGGTCGTCACGATCGGCTGCAAGGAGCCCTACGAGGTCTACGACAACCGGCAGCTGCGCCGGATGCTGATCGTGTCCAACGCCCTGCGCGAGTATACCGGCTGCAACCTGAGCGAGGTCCGGATCGATCCGGAGCCGGGCGCCACCCGGGTGAAGCGCTTCCGCACCGCCGCCCGGGCCTATCTCGACGAGACCGTGCGCGAGGATTGCCGGATCACCGGCGAGACCGTGTTCGATCCGCTGAAGACCGAGTTCGCCTACGCCTGCGACGCGCCGATCGAGAAGCGCGGCACCGTGGTCCCCCGCCTGCCGGGCCGCAATCCGGGCCTCGGCGTGCGCTGACCGGCCGGCGGCGCGTCCTCAGGCGCCCGGCTTCGGGAAGGTCCGCTCCGCGGCGTCGCCGGCGGCGGCCAGCAGGGCGCGGGCGAAGGCCCGGGCCTCCGTCCGGTCGAGCACGATCGCGGCGGTGACCGGCGCACCGCCGAGGTCGGCGAGGGCGAGTTCCAGGCGCACCCCGTCGGGCACGGCGCTCGCCTGAAGGCTCCAGCCGGAGCCCCGGTCCGTGCTCTCCGCCATCGTGTTCCTCCCGCATGCCCGGCACGGCGCCGCGCGCCCACCGGAACGGCCAGGCCCGGGACCGCTCCCGGAGCCGCGCTCCGATCTTCCCTGCCTCGCCTGTCCGCGTTCCTCAAGGCCACAGGCCGCGCAGGGGTGGAGATGCGCGCCGTCGCGGATGCCGGCGGCCGCATCGCGGCGATACGGGGCGGCACGGGGCTGCGCCCGCGCCGCGGCGCGGGCGAGGGCAGGGGCGGCCGGGATGGGGCCGGCCTCGGGGCGATTGACGCGAGGCCGCCGATGATGTCTCCCGCGGGCTCCGATCAGGTGGAGTTCGAACATGCAAGAGATCTGGTTCCGCACGGGCGAGGCCACGGTGCTGGCGGCCGAGGGCCAGTACACCGACGCCATGCCGGAGGTGCTGATCGGCTCGGTGCGCGGCCCGGTCGGTCAGGCCTTCGCGTCGATGATGGGGCAGGTCCAGGGCCACACGCGGATGTTCGTGGTGCGCGACCTCAACCAGCTCGTGCGCCCGGCCACGATGATGACCACCAAGGTCACGATCCACACGGCCGAGTATGCCGAGCTCCTCGGCGGCGTGGTCCAGGCCGCCACCGGCGACGCGATCGTGGACTGCATCATCGAGGGCATCCTGCCGAAGGACGGGCTCGACGAGCTGTGCATGATCATCATGATCTGGCTCGATCAGCGCTGCGCCGAGGACGACAACCTCGACCAGAAGGACCTCTACCGGACCAACTACGAGGCCACGAAGCTCGCCATCGCCCGCGCCCTCAAGGGCGAGCCGACGGTCGACGAGCTGATCGCCAACCGGAAGACCGTGAAGCACTACGCGCTCGACGGCGTGATCGAGTACTGAGCGGCCGCTCGGCGGGGCACGCCGCCCCGTCATCGCGCGGCGAAGCGCGTCGGGGCAGCGCGCGTTCGGTGACCGTGGCGCCGCCTGGATCGCTTCGCTGCGCTGGCAAGGAGGGGGCCAGCCCGGTTCCTTCGATGGTTTGTGGGTCAACCCGGTCCCGACGCACGCCCCACGGGCGTGCGTGCGTAGAGATCGGCCACGGCACACTCGAGGCCGAAGACGGGGAGCGCCAGACGATCATCCCCGGTGAGGCGGGTGCGGGTCCAAGTCTCACCGCTGCGCACGGAAAGAGACAGTGCGCAGCTCCTCTGCTCGATCAGAAGCACGGCCTGACAGAGCGGCAACGCCTCGTAGCCCGCGCGCTTGACGTCGATCTTCGTCCGGTGCGTACCGGGCAGCTTCCGGTGATCGCTCGGCGAGAGGATCTCGGCGGCGAGGTAACAGCCCTCGACCACGTTCTGGTCGGGCTCGATGGTCGCCGCATCGATGACCGCGACATCCGGGACGTAGGTGTGTCCCGTGAGGAACGGCCTGAGGTCGATGGCGGGATCGTGGATGGCGATCCACGACGAGCCCGACCGCTCCAGAGCCGCGTTCAGCAGGCGCTGGAAATTCACGACCACGACCTGATGGATGAGGCTCGGCCGGGCCTGCATCACGATCTGGCCCTCGATGAGCTCCCACTTCTCCTCATCGGGGCGCGTCTCGATGAAGTCCCGGAAGCCCCGATGGGGATCGGTCCTGTGGATGGGCGGGGTCTTGAGAGTCGTCATGGGCAGCCAGGGCCGAGTCGACGGAGATCGAGGATTCCGCTGACGGTTCGCCCGGTCAAGGGCGCCTAACCCGGCGGGATACGCCCCACCGAGCACAGGGTGCGCATCGTGCTGCTGCCCGGGTCGGTGTAGCAGGAGGCCGACCAGCCGTTCTGCTGGATGAACGACTTGCGCCGCTCCGCCAGCGCGGTCCGGTAGGCGGTGGCGATGATCGGCTCGACGGTCGCGGCCGGTTGGCCGACGAGGATCTCGGAGGCCACCGACAGGTCGCGGAAGAAGGTCGCCGAGGGGCTCGGCTCGGCGGAGGTCGCCTGCACGATCGGCTCGGCCCGGCAGGTCACGTCGAACTTGATCGGGCCGGCCACGCGGATGTCGATGCTGGGGCCGGCGCGCTTGCCGACCCGGCCGCCGATCGCGTCGGCGATCTGGCGGGTGAGGTCGTCGCAGCTGTCGGCCCGGGCGGCCTCCGCCAGGAGGGGCAGGGCCGCGCAGGCGGCGAGGAGGAGGCGCGGGACGGCGAAGCTCGACATCGCCGCACTCTACGCGCGGCGCGGGGCCTGTCGAGGGGCTGGTCGAGGGCCGCTCGAAGGGCCCGCCTCAGTGGAAATCCCGGCTGGGGAACACGCGCCGGTCCGGGGGCACGCCGAAATCCGTGTTCTCGGGCGGCAGCTTCATGCCGGCCTCGCGCAGGTCGCGCAGGGCGGCGGTGAGGTCGCGAAACCCCTCCGCCACGAGGTGGACCACCCCGTCCGCCCGCTGGATCCGGCCGCGCACGGCGAGGAACCGCGCCTGCATGGCGATCCGGCGGTTCGCCTCGAACACGGTCTTCCAGACGATCACGTTGGCGATACCGGTCTCGTCCTCCAGCGTCAGGAAGACCACGCCCTTGGCGGTGCCGGGCCGCTGGCGGATCAGCACGAGCCCCGCCACCGTGACCCGCGCCCCCTGGGGCAGCGCCGGATCGAGATGGGCCCGGGCCGGGATCGCGCCGATCCGGGCGAGCCGCCACCGGAAGAACGCGACCGGGTGCCCCTGGAGCGACAGGCCGGTGGCGGCGTAATCCTCGGCCACGGCCTCGGACGGGGCCAGGGGCTGAAGGTCCACCGCCGGCTCGTGCCGGAACAGGCCGTCATCGGCGTGCCACGCGAAGAGCGGCAGGGGTGCGTCGAGGAGATGGGCGCGGCGCTCGCTCGCATCGGCCTTGGCGGCCTTGCGGGATGACGTCCCCTCCAGGGTGCGGACCATCCACAGGGCGGCGCGCCGGTCGAGGCCGAGCGAGCGGAACGCGTCCGCCTCGGCCAGCCGCTCCAGGGCGTTGCGGGGCAGGGCGAGGGACGCCTGCAGGCCCTCGATGCTGGCGTAGCCGTTGGCGCGCAGCCGCACGAGCCGGCGCATCGCGGCCTCGGGCAGGCCGCGCACGACGCGCAGACCGATCCGCACGGCGTGCAGCGCCGGATCCCCGGCCGGCTCCAGGGTGCAGTCCCAGTCGCTGGCGTTGACGCAGACGCCCCGCACCTCGACCCCGTGGGCCCGGGCGTCGCGCACCAGCTGGGCCGGCTGGTAGAAGCCCATCGGCTGGGCGTTGAGGATCGCGGCCAGGAAGACGTCGGGGTGCCGGCACTTCATCCAGGCCGAGGCGTAGACGAGGAGCGCGAAGCTCGCCGCGTGGCTCTCCGGGAAGCCGTAGGTCGAGAAGCCCCGGATCTGCGCGAAGCAGCGCTCGGCGAAGTCTTGCGGGTAGCCCCGGCGGGTCATGCCGCCCACGAACTTCTCCGCGAAGCCGCCGATCGACCCGACGTGGCGGAAGGTCGCCATCGCCCGGCGCAGCCCGTCGGCCTCGGCCGGGGTGAAGCCCGCCGCCGTGATGGCGATCTGCATGGCATGCTCCTGGAACAGCGGCACGCCGTAGGTCTTCTGCAGGACCTCCTTCAGCTCGTCCGCCGGGCCGTGATCCGGGTGCGGGGCCGGGTACTCGACCGGGTCGATCCCGGAGCGTCGCCGCAGGTAGGGATGGACCATGTCGCCCTGGATCGGGCCGGGGCGCACGATCGCGACCTGCACCACGAGGTCGTAGAACTCCCTGGGCTTCAGGCGCGGCAGCATCGACATCTGCGCCCGGCTCTCGACCTGGAACACGCCGACGGAATCGGCCTTCGTCAGCATCGCGTAGGTCGCGGGATCGTCCTGCGGCAGGTCGGCCAGCGTCTCGTAGAAGGTGCCGTGATCCTTCTCCAAGAAATCGAGGCCGCGCTTGAGGCAGGTCAGCATGCCGAGCGCCAGCACGTCGACCTTCATCAGGCCGATCGCGTCGATGTCGTCCTTGTCCCACTCGATGAAGGTGCGGTCCGCCATGGCGCCGTTGCCCACCGGCACGGTCTCGTCGAGGCGGCCGCGGGTCAGCACGAAGCCGCCGACATGCTGCGACAGGTGGCGGGGGAAGCCGATCAGCTGGTGGGCGAGGTCGAGCGCCTGCCGGATCGCCGGGTTCTCCGGGTCGAGCCCGGCCTCGCGCACGTGCTGGTCCGGCATGCCGGTGCCCCAGGAGCCCCAGACCGTGTCGGCGATCGCCGCGGTCACGTCCTCGGTCAGGCCCAGGACCTTGCCGACCTCGCGGATCGCCATGCGGGGCCGGTAGTGGATCACCGTGGCGCAGAGGGCGGCCCGCTCCCGGCCGTAGCGGGCGTAGAGGTGCTGGATCACCTCCTCGCGGCGCTCGTGCTCGAAGTCGACGTCGATGTCGGGGGGCTCGCCGCGGTTCTCCGAGATGAAGCGGGCGAAGAGCAGCCGGTGCTTCGACGGGTCGACCGCGGTGATGCCGAGGCAGAAGCACACGGCGGAATTGGCCGCCGAGCCGCGGCCCTGGCACAGGATGCCCCGGCCGCGGGCGAACTCGACCACGTCGAACAGGGTCAGGAAGTAGCGGGCGTATTTCATCTTGGCGATGAGCCGCAGCTCCTCGCGCAGCGTCGCCGCGACGCCGTCCGGGACCTCGCCGCCGTAGCGCCAGCGCGCCCGTTCCCAGGTCTTCTCCTCCAGGTATTCCTGCGGCGTGCGCCCGGGGGGCACCGGCTCGTCCGGGTACTCGTAGTGCAGCTGCGACAGGCTGAACTCGCAGGCCTGCGCGATCTCGACGGTGCGGGCGAGCGCCTCCGGGTGGTCGGCGAACAGCCGCGCCATCTCGGCGGCGGGCTTCAGGTGGCGCTCGGCATTGGCCTCCAGCCGGTAGCCGGCGTCCTCGATCCGGCAGCCTTGGCGGATGCAGGTGACCACGTCCTGCAGCGGGCGTCGCTCGGGATGGTGGTAGAGCGCGTCCGAGACCGCGACTATCGGGGCGCCGGAGGCCGCGCCCAGCTCGGCGAGCAGCCCGAGGCGCCGCCGCTCGTCGCCGCGGCGCGTGTGGCTCGCCCCGAGGAAGGTCCGGCCCGGGGCGGCGGCGGCCAGCGCCTCCAGCCGCGCCCGGAACCCCTCCGGCAGGCGCCGGGCCGGCGGCATCGCGATGAACATCTGCCCCTCGGCGGCCTCCACCATCTCGGCGAAGGAGAAGCGGCAGGCGCCCTTGCGGACGCGCCGGTTGCCCAGGGTGAGCAGCCGGCAGAGGCGCCCCCAGGCGCCCCGGTCCATCGGGTAGGTGACGGCCTCGAACCCCTCCTCGGTGACGAGGCGCACCCCCGGCAGGATCCGGATCGGTGTGCCTTCCTGGTCGAGCGCCAGCGCCGCCGCGTGCGCCCGGACCACGCCGGCCACGGTGTTGCGGTCGGCGATGCCGATGGCCGCGAGGCCGTAGGACGCCGCCTGCACGACGAAGTCCTGCGGATGGGAGGCGCCGTGCAGGAAGGAGAAGTTCGTGGTGACGGCGAGCTCGGCGTAGGCGGGGCCGCTCACGCGAAGAGCCCGTGGACGTACCACGCGGCCGGGCGATCGGGGGCGTGCGGGCCGTCGCGGTAGAGCCAGAGCCGGTGCCCGGCCTCGCACTCGATGCGGTAGTAATCGCGATCCGCGCCGGGCGCGCGCCACCATTCGGCGGCGATCCGCTCCGGCCCCTCGGCATGGGCGACGCGGTGGATCCGGGCGCGCCAGCGGAAGCGCCGGGGCGGCCCTTCCGGGACGGTCGAGAGCACGTCGAGGGCGGCCTCGCCGCGGGGGAAGATCACCAGGGGGCGGGGCGGGAGGTGGTCGGGCCAGGGGGACGCGCCGGTGCGCGCCTCCTCTTCCGCCGCTAGGCCGGAAGGCTCAGCCATCACGGTTGAACGCCGAGGCTGAAGGAGCGCATCCGGCCCCCTCTCCCGTTCGGTGGCGGGGGGCGGGAGAGGCGCCCGTGGCCGGCCGACGCCTCGATCGGTCGACGGTCCGTGCCCCATTCCGGCAACCCAGACCCGGTCCCGGTCGGCCCGCTCCGGCAGGTGGCTCGCCCGCGGCTCGAGCCGCAGGAGCGCCCGCCCGAGCCGCTGCGCCAGGGCGTCGGCCAGGAACCCGACCCCGTCGCCCGCCGCCGCCGCGCCGAGATCCGTCTGGCGGGCCGGCATGGGGCCGGTCACCGTCACGGCGAGCGCCACCGTCTCGAAGCCGAAGCCGGCGTCGAGGGCGGGGCCCAGCCGGTCGAGGCGCAGGGCGACGAGGGCCGCGACCCGCTCCGGATCGCGCTCGGGCCGGGACAGGCCGAGATCGATCGCGCGCAGGGCGCCGTCGACCCGGTGCAGGCTGAGGCGCAGGGCGCAGGCGCCGAGCCCGTCCCGCTCCAGCCGCGGCGCGGTCTCCGCCATCAGGTCCCGGGCGGTCCGGACGATGTCAGACTGCCGCCCGATCGGGTCGAGGAAGCCGCGGGCGGCGGTGTAGTCGGCCGCCTCCGTCAGGGGCGCCAGCGGCTCGGGCCGGCGGCCCAGGGCCTGGTCGAGCCGCAGCAGCAGCGCCGCGCCGAAGCGGCGGGCGAGGGGCCCCCGGGGCAGGGCGTCGAGTTCGCCGATCCGGCGCAGGCCGAGCCGCTTCAGGCCCGCGACCGTGCCGGGATCGAGGCGCAGGGCGTCCACCGGGAGGGCCCGCAGGGCCTGCGAGGCCCCGCCCGGCGGCACCACGACCGGATCGGGCCCGCCCTGCCGCGCCAGCGCGAAGGCGGCGCCGGGCGTGTCGGCCAGCGCGATCCCCGCCGGTACGCGGCTCCGCGCGAGCCGGGCGGCCAGGTCCGCGACGAGGTTCGCCTCGCCGCCGCGCAGGTGGCTCGCGCCGGCGACGTCGATGTAGAGCCCGTCCGCCGCCTCGCCCGGCCCGAACGGGGCCACGTGGGGCGCGTAGCCGCTCGCCCAGCGGCAGAGCCGCAGCAGGGCGTCCCGGTCGGCCTCCGGGTCGGCCGGGTAGACCTGGAGCGGCACGCCGATCCGCGCCCGGACCCGGCCGAGGGGCTCGCCGACCCGGAGGCCGAGGGCGCGGGCCTCCGGGTCGAGGGCCACGAGCCGCAGCCCGCCGGACCCCTCGGCCGCCACCGCGAGGGGGCCGCGCTCAGGCGCGAGACCGGCCCGCCGCAGCCGTGTCACCGGCCAGTGGCTCAGGCAGATGCAGACGATGCGCGGCATGGTCCCACTCCAGAAGCCAGTCGCCGCCCCGCCCGTTGCGGCAGCGCTCGAGCCGCGCCCGCCAGCGCGGCCTGTCCAGGGTCCCGAACCGGTCCCGCGCCGCCGGGGCGGCGGCGATCCGCCAGCGCGTGGCGGCCCCGTTGGGCAGGCTGGCCGGCGCCGGCCGCAGGATCAGCAGCAGCGGCGGCGCCGGCCCTTCCGCGGCGAGCTGCAGGCGCCGGCCCGGCTTCAGCGGCAGCCCGTCCCGCAGGAGGCCGATCAGGGCCGTGAGCGCCCGCGCGTGCAGGGCCGCCTCCAGGGCGCGGAACACCTCCGCGTCGCTGCCGGCTTCCAGCAGCAGCAGGCGGCCGGGGTCGAGGCCGAGGCCGGCGAGGCCGTGCCCGTAGGGCAGGGGCTCGCCGGGCGCGGCGGCGATCAGCGCTTCCCCCGGCTCCCGGGCGAGCTGGCGGGCGCAGAGCGCCAGGGCGAAGCCCAGGGCCGCGATCGCGTCCGCGGGCTCGGCCGGCGCGATCTCGTGAGGCGGCCCGAGGGCGAGACCGCCGCCGGGCAGGTGCGCGTCGAGATCCGGAACGCCCAGCGGCAGGACCGGGGCCGGATCCCGGCCGCGATCCGGCGGCGCGAGGCGCGCCCGCAGGACCGCCAGCCGGGCCCGGGGATCGCCCCGCGCGATCGCCGCCTCGGTCTCGTCGGCAGGGTCCAGCCCCATCTCCATCGGCTCCGGTCATGCTGGACGATAGGAACATAACAGGAACATGCACAAACGGTTTCCGCGGGGTCCCGGAATCGCGCGTGGCGGCAGCGGCTTGGCCTGTGGACGGCTGTGGACGCCTGTGGAATCGGCCGCCCCCGCGGCGTCCGAGGTCGCGGTTGACCGCAATCGCAGGGCGAGACCAATGTCCGGACGCCGCGCGCGTGACGCGGCCGAACCGGACCGCGCATGCGCTCAGCCCTCAGCTCAGCCCTCACCCTGACGCTCCTGCTCGCCCTGCCGGGCGCGGCGCTCGGCCAGCAGGCGGATCCGCCGGGTGCCGCCGCCCCGGATCCGGCCGCGTCCGCACCCGCGACGGGGCGGGCGCGCCCGGCCCGCCCGCGGGTCCGCCACGCGCAGGCCCCGAGCCAGCCGATCATGGTCTACGACGCGCGGATCGAGGCCGGCGACCTGAGGATCTCGGGCTCCGTGCGCAAGCCCGGCGCGATCGTGGTGCTGGACGACGACATCTCGATCCAGGCCGACCGGCGCGGCCGGTTCACCTTCCGGCTGCCCTACCGGCCCTCGACCTGCGTGGTGACGCTGAAGGCGGAGCCGGACGAGCGCGAGGCGGTCGTGGCGAACTGCGCGCCCGAGGGTCCGCCCGGACCGCCCGGTCCCCAGGGTGCGGCGGGACCGCCCGGCGAGACGGGTCCCAGGGGCGAGACGGGTCCCAGGGGCGAGACGGGGGCCAAGGGCGAGACCGGCCCCAAGGGGGAGCAGGGCCTCAAGGGGGATCAGGGCCTCAAGGGCGATACGGGTCCCCAGGGCGAGCCCGGCCCGAAGGGGGAGCCCGGTGCCACGGGCGCGGCCGGCCCGCAGGGCGCACCGGGCCCGAAGGGCGACGCAGGAGCCTCGGGCCCGCCGGGCGCACCGGGCTCGCGGGGGCCGATCGGGCCGCAAGGCGGCCCGGGCCCGAAGGGCGAGGCCGCCAGCCTGCGGCCCGTGCGCAAGTCCGACTGCCCGGGAGGCTGCGCGATCACCTGCGGGACCGGAGAGATGCTGGTCACGGCCCACTGCCTCAAGGGCGGCGCGCCGACCTACGACGGGGAGGGCGCCAGTTGCCCGGCGGAGGCGACCGGCATCGTCGGGTTCTGCACGCGGCCGTGAACCGGGCGGGTCAGCCGCCGCTCTCGCGCAGCCAGTCGAGCATCCCGGCGGCGGCCGACCGGCCGCCCGCGAAGGCGCCCTGGAGGAGGTAGCCGCCGGTCGGCGCCTCCCAGTCGAGCATCTCGCCGGCCAGGAACAGGCCGGGATGGGCGCGCAGCATGGACCGCCCGTCCAGCGCGTCGAGCCGGACGCCGCCCGCCGTCGAGATCGCCCGCTCGATCGGCGCGGAGGCGGTGAGGGTGATGGGCGCCGCCTTGATCAGCCCGGCGAGGGCCCCGGGCTCCGCCGGGAGGGCGGTGCCGGCCGCCTCGCGCAGCAGCCCCGCCGCCGCGGGCGCGAGGCCCGCGGCCTTGCGCAGCCGGGTCGCGGCCGAGTCGCCCGGCCGGGCGCCGGACAGGCGGCGGGCGAGGGCGTCCCGGGTCAGGTCCGGGCGGAGATCCACGACGAGCCGCGCGCTGCCCCCGGCCGCGATCGCCTCGCGCAGGACGCGCGAGAGGGCGTAGACAGCCCCGCCCTCGAGGCCGGCCTCGGTGATCACGGCCTCGCCCCGCACCGTGGTGCCCGCACAGGTGAGCGCCACCCGCTTCAGCGGCGCGCCGGTGAACCGCTCCCGGAACAGGTCGGACCACGCTGCCGCGAAGCCGGCATTGGCCGGACGCAGGGGCGACACCGCCACGCCGAGCCCCTCGAGGAGCGGCACCCAGCGCCCGTCCGAGCCGAGGCGCGGCCAGCTCGCCCCGCCCAGCGCCAGCAGGGTGGCGCGCGGCCGGATGTCCAGGGGACCGTCCGGGGTCTCGAAGCGCAGGCCCCCGGCGATCCCCGTCAGCCGGTGGCGGGTCCGGATCCGGACGCCGAGGCGGTCGAGCCGCGCCAGCCACGCCCGCAGCAGGGGCGAGGCCTTGAAGCTGCGCGGGAAGACGCGCCCGCTCGTGCCGACGAAGGTCGGCTCGCCGAGATCCGCGCACCACGCCCTGAGCGCGTCGGGCGGGAAGGCCGCGATGGCCGCGTCGAGGGCGCCGCGCGGATGGTAGCGGGCGAGGAACTCCGCCCGCGCCTCGCTGTGGGTGATGTTGAGGCCGCCGCGCCCGGCGATCAGCAGCTTGCGGGCGACCGACGGCATGCGCTCGTAGACCGTGACCGCGCGGCCGGCCTCGCCCAGCACCTCGGCCGCGGCGAGCCCGGCGGGCCCCCCGCCCACGATGGCGATTGCGTCCCTGTCATCCGGCATGGGGCGGGAGAGCGACAGCCCGGCCCCCTCTGTCAAGGGCGAAGGTCGGATCGGCGCCGGGCGCCATGGGCCGGCCTCCGGCGTTGCGCTAGGAAACGGACACGCCCGAACGCACGTTCTTCCCGATCCCGGGCGCCGCGGTTACCGGTGCACCGGCCCGCGACCGCGGCCCGCCCGCGCCCCCCTCATGCCGCCCCAGGCCCCGTCCGTCCCGGACGGTCGGCCGGCACGGTCCGGATCAGAGGCTCTCAGACACGTGGCCAGTCCCGTCGCCGTCACCGAGATCCAGCCGCAGGCCCAGGCGCGGCCCGCCCCGCAGGCCGCGCTCAGCCCCGGCGAGATCCGCGCCATCGTCTACGGGCTGATGACCGCGATGCTGCTCGCGGCCCTCGACCAGACCATCGTGGCGACCGCCATGCCGACCATCGGCCTCGACCTCGGCGACGCCGCGAACCTGCCCTGGATCGTCACCGCCTACCTGCTGGCCTCCACGGCGGTGACCCCGCTCTACGGCAAGCTCAGCGACATCCACGGCCGGCGGGTCATGCTGCTGATCGCCATCGCGACCTTCGTGGTCGGCTCGCTCGCCTGCGCGCTCGCGCCCACGATGGTGGCGCTGGCGCTCGCCCGGGGTCTCCAGGGTGTCGGCGGCGGCGGTCTGATCGCCCTGGCGCAGACCATCCTGGCCGACATCATGTCGCCCAAGGAGCGGGCGCGCTACCAGGTGGTGATCGCGGGCGTGTTCGTGACGGCCTCGGTGGCGGGGCCGCTGCTCGGCGGCCTCTTCGCCCAGCACCTGCACTGGTCCCTGATCTTCTGGATCAACCTGCCGATCGGCGTCCTCGCCTTCGCGCTCACCAACGCCAACCTCAAGCGCCTGCCCCGCCACGAGCGCCGCCACCGGCTGGACTATCCCGGCGCCGCCCTGATGGTGGCGGGCTCCGTCACCCTCCTGCTGGCCCTGAGCTGGGGCGGGGTGCGCTACCCCTGGGACTCCGCGCCGGTCCTCGCCCTCCTCGCCGGGGCGGCCGTGCTGGGCGGCGGCTTCGCGGCGCGGCTCGCCACGGCGGCCGAGCCGCTGATCCCCACGGAGGTGCTCAAGGACCGGGTGGTCTACAGCGCGACGCTGGCCGCGTGCTTCGCCATGGGCACCTTCATCGGGCTCACCATCTACGTGCCGATCTTCCTCGAAGGGGTGATCGGGCTCTCGGCGAGCGAGTCCGGGGTGGCCCTGGTGCCGCTGATGATCGGCACCGTCACGGGCGCGACCCTGTCGGGCCGGTCGATGCTGCATTTCCGGCACTACAAGCGCGTGCCCCTGGCGATGATGTGCGTCAGCCTCGCCTGCTGCGCCACCATCGCCTGGCAGGGCCGGGCGCTGCCCTTCTGGCTCATGGAGGTGCTGTTCGCGCTGCTCTCCATGGGGATCGGGACGATCCTGCCGCTCTCGACCATCTCGATCCAGAACGCGGTGGAGACGCACCAGCTCGGCATCGCCACCGCCGCGATGAACTTCTTCCGCTCCCTCGGCGGGGCGCTGATCGTGGCGGCCTTCGGCACGATCGTGCTCGGCGGCGCCGCCGGCGGGGCGGGGGGAGGGGCCCACGACGTTGAGAGCCTGATCCGCGGCGCGGACCCGGCCCAGCTCGCCCTGACCTTTCGCCACGTCTTCCTGGCCGCCTGCCTCGGCCTGCTCGGGGCCTTCACGTTCCTGGCGCTGATGGAGGAGCGGCCCCTGCGCGAGCGCACATCCCCCAAGATGGCCGCCGAGACGCCGGACGCCTCCGCCTGACGGCGGCGCGGGACCGGACGCGTTCCCTCAACCCCCGCGTTCCCGTCCGGCACCGGAGGTCGCCCCGACACGCGCGCCCGCGTCGCGGCGGGGCCACGGGGAGCGGATAGCGTCACCGGACCGCGCGCCGGCCGGGCGCTCTGCCCTTGATTCGCCCGGATCACCGCTTACGTCGGCCCCATCGGCTGCGGGCCCCTCTGGCGGGCGCTCCTCAGCGCCCGTGATGTCGGAGCCGATGCTTTCCATCTGGAATCAGCATCAGGTCCCCGCACATGATGGACGTCCTCACCGTCGAATGGCTCGGCAAGCCGTTGTGGATGTGGCTCGGGTTCCACGTCCTGATCGCCTGCCTGCTCGCCTTCGACCTCGGGCTCCTCCACCGCGACAAGGAGCACGAGATCGGCGTCCGGGAGAGCTTGGCTCTCACCGGCTTCTACCTCGCCCTCGGCCTCGCCTTCGGCGGCTGGATCTGGTGGTATCTCGGGCCGTCTTCCGCCGAGGAGTACGTCACCGGCCTCGTGGTCGAGAAGTCGCTGTCGATGGACAACGTCTTCGTCATCGCCATGATCCTCACGGCCCTGGGCATCCCGCGGGCGGCCCAGCACCGGGTCCTCCTCTGGGGCATCCTGGCGGCCGTGGTGCTGCGCGGCCTGATGATCGGGCTCGGCGCCGCCCTGGTGCACGAGGTGCACTGGGTGCTCTCCCTGTTCGCCGCCTTCCTGATCTACGCCGGCCTGAAGATCCTGCTCTCGGGCGACGAGGAGGAGGGCGATTTCCAGAACAGCGCCGTCGTGCGCTGGTTCAAGACGACCTTCCGGGTCACGCCCGACCTGCACGGCCAGCGCTTCACCGTGCGCAAGACCGACCCGAGGACCGGCAAGGTCGCCCTGTACTTCACCCCGCTGGCGCTCGCCCTGGTGCTGGTGAACGGCGCCGACGTGATCTTCGCGGTCGACAGCGTGCCGGCGATCTTCGCGATCACCACCGACACGTTCGTGGTCTACACCTCCAACATCTTCGCGATCCTGGGCCTGCGCGCCCTCTACTTCGCGCTCGCCGCGATGGTCGACCGGTTCGCCTACCTGAAGACGGCGCTGGCCTTCATCCTGATCTTCATCGGCGCCAAGATCGTGGTCGCCGACACGTTCGGGCTCATCCACGTGCAGCCCTGGGTCTCCCTGGTGGTGACCCTGACGCTGCTGGCGGCGGGCGTCTTCTACAGCCTCTGGCGGACCCGGACCGACGCGCCGGTCGCGCCGGCCCCGGAGGCCGGGCACCCCCGCGAGGCCCGGGCCCACCGCGCCTGAGGGGGCCCGGCGGGCGCCCGGCCCTCAGGCCGCCGGCAGCGCCGCGATCAGGTCGCGCAGGGTGGTGATGGTGGAGGCGTCGGCCACGCCGTCCACCCGCGCCGGGCGGAAGTGGCGCTGGAACGCGGTGACCACCGCGTGGGTGCGCGCGTCGAACAGACCGGTCACCGGCAGGTCGTAGCCGTAGAGTGCGAACATCGCCTGCAGCGCCTCGACGGGCTGGCCGGCATCGCCCCGCGCGAAGAACCGGCCGTCCTGGAGGCGCGCGGGGGGCACGCGGTGCCCCACCCCCGCCGCCGCCAGACGGTCCCACGGGAAGATCTCCCCCGGATCCTCCTTGCGCTCGGGCGCGACGTCGGAATGGGCGAGCACCCGCTCCGGCGGGATCGGCCAGCGGCCGAGGACGTCCCGGGCCAGCGCGATCACCGCCTCGACCTGGGCCTCCGGGTAGGGCGGCAGGCCGCCGGCATGGCCCGGGTTCACGATCTCGATCCCGATCGACCGGGAATTGACGTCGGTCTCGCCCTTCCAGGCGCCGGCGCCGGCGTGCCAGGCCCGGCGGGCCTCCGGCACCATCTGGACGATCCCGCCATCCTCGAACACGAGGTAGTGCGCCGAGACCTCGCTCAGCGGGTCGCGCAGGCGCGCGAGGGCGGCGGCCCCGCTGTCCATCCCGGTGTAGTGCAGGATCAGCATGTCGAGCGGCCCCGCGCGGCGGGCGCCGTGGTTCGGCGAGGGCGCGACGCGGCGGGCGAGGGGGCTGTCGGGAGTCAGGCTCACCGCAGCCCGCGCTCCTGCGCGATCCGGTCATAGGCGGCGTTGATCGCGGCGAGCCGCCGCGTGGCGATGGCCACCGCCTCCGTCGGCAGGCCGCGGGCGAGCGCCCGGTCCGGGTGGTGCTCGGCCACCAGCGCCCGGTGGCGGGCCTTCACGGCGGCGTCCTCCGCCTCGCGGTCGAGCCCGAGGACGCCGTAGGGATCGTCCGGCAACCGCACGTGGCGGGCGGCGATGCGCCGGAACGCGGCCTCGTCGAAGCCGAAGATGCCCGAGACCGCGCGCAGGTAGCGCTCCTCGGCCTCGTGCAGCGCCCCGTCGGCGCCGGCGATCTGGAACAGGCCGTCGAGCACGTCCTCGAGGAGGGCCGGCTCGTCGCCGAAGGTGGTCGCCAGTTGCTGGGCGTAAGCCTCGAAGCCGTTCGTGGTCTTCTTGGCGAGGTCGAACAGGCGCTCGACGCCCGCCCGCGCGGACGGCTCCACCTGCACGACCCGGCCGAACGCCTCGACCTCCGAGGGCAGCACGACGCCGTCGGACTTGGCCATCTTGGCGGCGAGCGCCACGAGTCCGGTGGTGAACACGACGTCGCGCGGCGTCCGCCCGAAGGGCGCGCCGACGCGGTCGAGCAGGAAATGACCGGCGACCCCGCCGATCAGCGCCCCGAGGGGGCCGCCGATCGCGAGGCCGAATCCGGCGCCGCCGAGCTTGCCCCAGACGCCCTGAGTCTTGGTCGCCTGAGTCATGGGACGACCGGTCCCGGCGCTGATCCTCGGCTCGGCTCTGTCATCGGCGGCGGCGGGGTTCCGGCACCGGGACGGGCCCGGCCGAGCGACGGGATAGCCGCTCCGCACGCCGCGAGGAAGGGCCGGGGCGCGCCCGGCCCTTCCCCTTCAGCTCAGCGGCAGTACACGTTGCCGTAGGCGTCGCGATAGGTGCCGTAGGGGCAGCGCGGCGCGGTCGAGGCGCCCACGATGGCGCCGCCGGCGCCGCCGATCGCGGCACCCGCCAGGGCACCGCCCGCGCGGCCGGTGGCCGCCGCGCCGATCGCGGCACCGGTCAGGGCGCCGAGGCCGGCGCCGCCCAGAGCCCGGTCCTCCGGGGTGTTGCAGCCGGCGAGCGAGAGGGCGGCGATGGTGGCGATGGCAGCGGCCGTCAGCTTCTTCATGGTCCCCAGAACTCCCTTGTGAATCCGGTCCGGCCGGTGGCCGTGATCGTTGCGGATCGGGTCGAGCTTAGCAGGAAAGGAATGTCGGCCATACGGCTAAGGTTCCATCGGACGCGAGACGCGTTGCGAGACGAGTTGCGCCCGGTTCCCGTCTCGCCCTATGCCACGTTCGGAGGCGCTCCGGCCGCGGTGCCGCGACGCCCTATCCGGCACCACGCCCGACACCAGTCCGGCACATGTCCGAGGGTCCCATGCCGATAGCCACCACGATCGTCCGCCGGGCCGCGGTCCGCGCCGACCGCGTCGCCGACACGGTGACCCTCGACCGCGCGGGCCGGGCTGCCGTCGCCGGATCCCTGGTCGCCGAGGGCGGCCTCGGCTTCGACGTCGCGCTCACCAAGGCCGCGGCGCTCGAGGACGGCGACGCCCTGCGCCTCGACGACGGCCGGCTCGTCGCGGTGCGGGCGGCCGCCGAGGATCTCCTGGAGGTGCGCGCCGAGAATCCGGCCCGTCTGCTGCGCCTGGCCTGGCAGCTCGGCGGCAGCCACGTGGACGCCGAGATCGGCGCGGACGTGCTCTACGTGCCGGCGACGCCCGCCGCGGCCGAGCTGGTGCGCGGGCAGGGCTGCGTCGCGACCCCGGTCTCCCGTGCCTTCCGTCCCGAGCAGGCCGCCCACGATCACAGCACCTGTGGGCACGATCACGGGCACGACCATCACGCCCACCATCATCACGAGCACGGCCATGACCACGGGCATGACCACGGGCATGACCACGGGCATGACCACGCCCACGCGCACGATCATGGGCACAGCCACGATCACGGGCACGAGAAGCACGGCCACGATCATGCCCACGGTCACAGCCATGATCACGGCAATGATCACGAGCACGGGCACCAGAAGCACGGCCACGTGCACGGTCCCGGCTGCGGCTGCGGCCACGATCACTAGCGGTTGAGCCGGGCCCGATCGGGGATCCCGCACCGGGCCCCGACCGCGGACGGTCCGCCGCCGTCACGCGGCCCTCACGCAGCCCTACGCGGCCGTCACTCTGCCGGGACGAAGCGCAGCGTGCCGGCGCGCCGCGTGGGCTGGCCGGTGTCGTTCGTGTGATTGACGCCGTCCATCACCGGGACCGCCGGAAAGTCGAAGGGACTGACCCCGTCCAGGCAGGCCACGTTGACGGCGTGGACGTTCGGGTCCGACCGTCGCTGATGGTGCGTGTAGACGCCGCAGCGGGAGCAGAAGAAGTGCTGCGCCGCCCCGGTATGGAACCGGTAGGTCGTCAGCGCCTCCGCCCCCTCCAGGATCCTCACCCCGCCCGGCCGCGCCATGACGACGACGGCGCCGCGCATGCGGCAGTAGGAGCAGGTGCATCGTCGGATCGACGCGAGATCCCCGTCGAGGGCCGCCTCGAAGCGCACCGCCCCGCAGTGGCAGCGTCCGGACCGGGTCGTCGCGTCGTCCGCCATGGTGCTGGGCATCCCGTGCGTTTTCCTGCGACCGGGCGCGGCGACAGAGCCGGCCGGCACCTCGAACACTAAGTTTCCGGCACCGTGCGGACAATCACCATGTCCTCACACGATGTGTCAGGAAAACTCACGCAGGGTCTCCGGCGGGCCGAGATCCTTGCCGGTCACAGGCGCTTCGGGACGGGCCTGAGGCAGTAGAGGCGCGCCGCCTCGGCGGACAGGCTGTCCTGGGCGGCCACGCACTGGTCGAGGGTGAGGCCGATGCTGGCCGCGTAGGGCTCGTTGGGCGACAGCGCCGCGCGGGCGAGGGCCGCCAGGTACAGCAGGAACGCCGCGACCGCGACGACCAGCGCGGCGACGAGGACGCGGTTCAGCAGCATCGCCGGCGACCGCTCACGGGATCCCGACCAGCAGCAGCGCGAGCGCGAGCACCGTGAGTCCCGCTCCGATCAGCGTCACGGCGGTGTAGTCGCGTCCGGACCGCCGCGCGGGCGCGCGACCGGGCCGGATCGTGATCCGCGCCCCGGATCCCTGCGCGGGACCCGGATCCCCGGGCTGGCTCACTGCAGCAGACCCCACAGGCCCGTCGCCAGTCCGAAGGTGAGCGAGAGCATCGCTGCACAGAGCAGGACCCGGTCGATCACGCGGGCGGCCCGATCCTCCGGCTGAACGTCGATCATGGCGGGACCTCCTCGCGACCAGAGTGACGAGCGGCTGTTGCTGACCTGTGTCGGCCCCTCGCCGGCACACGGGTTCGTGTTGTCCGCGAGGGGGAAGGGCGGCGGGTGGCCTCGAACAGGGCTGTGCCGGCGGGGCGCGGCGCCAGGGCACCGGAACACCCGGGATGCCGTGCGGTTGGACCGGCATCCCCATCGGAGACGACGCGTGACCACGGATCCGCTGCACAAGTATCCCCGCCCGCCCTTCGCGGCGCAGCCCCAGAGCTTCCCCGGCAAGACCGGCCGCATGGAGCCCGAACCCGACCACGGCGAGGCGAGCTACAAGGGCTCGGGCAAGCTGACCGGCCGGGCCGCGCTGATCACCGGCGGCGATTCCGGTATCGGCCGCGCGGTCGCCATCGCCTTCGCCCGGGAAGGGGCCGACATCGCCATCTCCTACCTGCCGGACGAGCAGGCCGACGCGGAGGCGGTCGCCCAGTGGGTCGAGAAGGCGGGTCGGCGGGCGCTGCTCCTGCCGGGCGACCTCAAGGACGCCGCCTACGGGCGCCAGATCGTCGCCCGCACGGTCGAGACGTTCGGGCGCCTCGACGTGCTGGTCAACAACGGCGCGTTCCAGCAGCCGAACGAGGACCTCGCCGCGATCGACGACGCCGTGTTCGAGGACCATTTCCGCACCAACGTGTTCGGCGCGTTCTACGTGACCAAGGCGGCGCTCGCCCATCTGAAGCCCGGCGCCTCGGTGATCTTCACCTCCTCGGTGAATTCCAAGCACCCGATGCCGTCGCTCATGGCCTACAGCGCCACCAAGGGCGCCCTGAGCAACATGGTGCTCAGCTTGGCCCAGCTCCTCGCCGAGAAGGGCGTGCGCGTGAACGGCGTGCTGCCCGGGCCGATCTGGACCCCGTTCATCCCCTCCGGGATGAGCCAGGATTCGGTGAAATCCTTCGGCAGTCAGGTTCCGTTCGGCCGGCCCGGACAACCGGCCGAACTCGCCTCGGCCTACGTGATGCTGGCCTCCGAGGAGAGCAGCTACACGTCGGGCGCGCTCGTCACGGTGGCCGGGGCCATGCCGGTGTTCTGACGCGCCTCTCCCGCGCGTTTCACGGACAGACCCCGCGGCAGCGGCGCCCGCCCGGGGCGACGGCGCGCTCAGGCGGCGCGCATCTCGACGAGGAAGCGCATCACCTCGGCGCGCAGGGCCTCGGCGCTGCGGCAGACGTCGCCGGCCGCGGCACCGACCTCCCCGGCCACGCGGTGCGTCGCCTCCGCCGCCGACGAGGCCGAGACCACGTTCGCGCTCACCGCGTCGGTCCCCCGGGCGGCCTCGTCGATGTTCTGCGAGATGTGCCCGGTGGCGAACCGCTGCTGCTCGACCGCCGCCGCGATCGCGCTGGCGATCGCGTTCATCGTGTCGACGGTCCTCCCGATCGAGTGGACCGCGCCGACCGCCTCCGTCGTCTCGCCCTGGATCGCCGCGATCTGCGCGGTGATCTCCTCCGTGGCCTTCGCGGTCTGCCCGGCCAGGCCCTTCACCTCGGCGGCGACCACCGCGAAGCCGCGCCCCGACTCGCCCGCCCGCGCCGCCTCGATCGTGGCGTTCAGCGCCAGCAGGTTGGTCTGCTCGGCGATCGCCGAGATGATCCGCACGACTTCCCCGATCCGCTCCGCCGCCCCGGCGAGGCCGCGGATCTGCCGGTCGGTCCGCTCCGCCTCGCTCACCGCCTGACCGGCGATCGCGGCCGACTTGGTGACCTGCCCGCCGATCTCGCCGATCGAGGCCGACAGCTCCTCGGTCGCCGCCGCCACCGTCTGCACGTTGGCGGCGGCCTGCTGCGCCGCCCCGGCGGCCGAGCCGGCCTGCCGCGACGCCTGCGCGGCGGTGTCGGCCATCGCCCGACAGGCCTCCCGCATGCCGGCTGCGGCGGTGTCGACCCGTGCCAGGAGCTGGCTCGCCTCGGTGTCGAAGCTGCGGGTCACCGCCTCCATCCACTGGGCCCGCTCCTGCCGACGCTCCTGCTCGGCGCGCTGCTCGGTCGACAGGGTCCGCGCCTCGATCATGCTGTCCCGGAACACGCCGGCGGCCTCGGCCATCTGGCCGATCTCGTCGCGCCGGCCGAGACCCGGGATGGCGACGTCCGTCGCGCCGCCGGCGAGGCGGCGCAGGGCGGCCGTGAAGGCGCTCAGGGGGCGGGTGATGCTGCGCGCCAGCAGGAACCCGACCAGCCCGATCCCGATCGCGAGGGGGATCAGCCAGAGCAGGGTGGTGACCATCCGCGCCCGGTCCAGGGCGTGGATGTCGTCCACGTACAGGGCCGAATTGATGACCCATTGCCAGGGCTCGTAGGCGAGCGAGTAGGCGACCTTCGGGGCGGGCTCGGTCTCGCCGAGGCGGGCCCAGCGGTACTCGGTGAAGCCGCCGCCCTCCCGGGCGTGCTGGATCATCGTCCAGACGAAGGTCTTCTTCATCGCCGCGTCGTCGCGGGACCGCGTGCCCTCGATCTTGGGATCGGGATGCACGACGTTGCGGCCGATGTTGCCCGGCTCCGAGCTGTAGACGAAGACGTAGTCGCCGCCGTTGTAGCGCATGGCCCGCAGCGCCTCCGCCGCGCGCCGCCGCGCCTCGTCGGCCGAGACGGCGCCGGCCTCCGCCTGCCGGGCGAACGCCGCCACGATGCCGTGCGCCGACTCGACCTGGGCGCGGATGGCGGCCTTGCGCCCCTCCATCATCACCGCGCCGACGGACGAGACCTGGACGCCCACGATCGATATGAATGCCAGAAGGATGCTACTGATAAGACAAAATATCTTTCTACCGATCGTCATATCAAATATTCCTAACTATAAATAAAGCTACACCGCGAAGCTCGCGGATCGAATCAACTGTCCTTCGGCGCCGCGCCCGCCGATCATCTGCCGAACATTGGAATAATTCCATTCCGGCCACACATGTGAGATATGCTTCATCGCGCTCCCGGCGGAGCGGTCGGCCGGGACGATCGACCTCGTCGCGGACGATCTCGTGCCGCCGTCGCACGGCCCGCGGGCGCCGATCGGCGGGCCGGACCGCGAGCGGTCAGGCCAGTCGAAGGCGGCGACGGACGCGCCCACCGCGGCGCCGGAGCGGGCGAGGCAGGAACACGACGTTCGAGAGGTTCACGCCGCGCGACACGCGGCGGGCCAGCGAGCCGCCGGTCGTCCACGCCCGCCCGTCGACCGCGCTCGACCGGCTGCTCCGGGCGGCCTGCCGCCGGTCCGCTTCCGGGTGTCAGGGCGGGGGAGGCGGGTTGCGCGCAGGTCCCGGCGGTGAATCGTCGGACGCTGTCGCGCCCCGTGGAGCGCGCGGCGCGCGGCCCGACCGCGACATCGATTTCCGGCGTCCCGGCCGAGAGGATGCCCGGGGCTGACCCGGATCGCGCCGGTGCGGCCTCGAACCCGGAGGCTCCGAGCGCGGCGGACTCAGGGATCGCGGTGCCGCTCGCGGGCGGCGCGGGCGCTCGGCCCGGTCGCGGGCCACCCGCGCCGCCTCGACACCGCGCGCCGGAAGCGACGCGGCGGCGCGCGGTCCCGCGCGGAGCGCGTGACGCGCCGCGGTGACGTGAGGCGGCATCGACGGCGCGCCGCGTCGCGGTCCGACGCGGCGCGCCGTTCCGGCGTCAGCGGAGAAGGTTCGGGGGCACCGGCGGGCTCGCGTTGAGCAGCGTGATCGTCACCCGCCGGTTCGGCGCGAGGTAGGGATTGTCCGGGAAAACCGGCTCCGTGTCGCCGCGTCCCGACACGGAGGAGAAGTTGTCGTTGGGAACCCCGGCACCCGACAGGACCTCGCGCACGGCGAGGGCACGCCCAGCGGAGAGGTTCCAGGGCTCGCCGGCCCGCGTCGAGCCCGGGCGCGCGACGGCCGTGTAGCCGGTGATCGACAGGCGGTTAGGCAGCCGCCGGATGGCGGGCGCGAGGGCCTCCAGCACGCGACGGGTACGGTCGTAGGGCTCGACGGACCCCTCGCGGAACATGGCGCGGCCGTCCTGGTCCACGAGGGAGACGTTCACGCCCTCCTTGGTCTGCTCGATCACGATGTTCTTCGACAGTTCGGCGATGTCGGGCATCGTCTGGAGCGCCTGCCGGAGGCTGGCTATGGCGCTGAAATTGGCCTCCACGTTGGCGACCGGGCGGCTGGCATCGACGTCGCTGACGCGCCCTGGGCTGGTCGGGCGCGTGATCTCCTCCCGCTCGGCGGAGCCCCGCTCCGCGTCGCGGGGCGTGGACGGCTTGTTGCCGGACGTGTCGAGGGCGGTCCCGTACAGGATTCCGCCGGCGCCGCTGGTCGCAGGGCTCAGAGCCGCCGGCGAGAAGTACTCCGCCAGGCCGATCTTCTGCTCCTGCGTCGTCATGCTGATCAGCCACATCAGCAGGAAGAACGCCATCATGGCGGTCACGAAGTCCGCGTAGGCGATCTTCCAGGCCCCGCCGTGGTGGGCGTGGGCGGCCTTCTTGACCTTCTTGATGATGATCGTCGCCATGGACTCCCTCCCGGATGTCGGATCAGCTCTGGGCGGGCAGAGCGGCGGTCGCCGCTTCCACTTCGTTGAAGGTCGGGCGGACGTCGCTCATCAGGGACTTGCGGGCGAACTCGACCGCCATCACCGGCGGCTGGCCGGCGATGTGGGCGAGCAGCCCCGCCTTGAGCGAGAGATAGTACTTGGACTCGGCCTCGAAGAGGCTCTTGAGCGACTGCGCCATGGGCCCGAAGAAGCCGTAGGCCACGAAGACGCCGAAGAAGGTGCCGACGAGCGCGCCGCCGATCAGGTGTCCCAGCACCTCCGGCGGCTCCTTGATCGCCCCCATCGTCTTGATCACGCCGAGCACGGCGGCGACGATGCCGAGCGCCGGCGTCCCGTCGGCGAGCGACTGCATGGCCGAGACGACGCGCTCCTGCTCCTGATGGTGCGTCTCCAGTTCCTCATCCATGAGCGCGTCGATCTCGTGGACGTTGTTGGCGCCCAGCGTCACCATGCGCATGTAGTCGCAGACGAACTCGACCGCGTGGTGGTTCGCCGCGAAGGTCGGGAAGGCGTTGAACAGCGTCGACTCGCCCGGATCCTCGATGTGCGGCTCGAGCGCCATCGCACCCTTCTGCTTCGCGAGCTTGAACAACGAATACTGCATTCCCAGCAGCTCGACATAGGATTGCTGGTTGTACTTGGGGCCCTTGATCAGCGTGCCCAGCATAGCGGGCACGGCCTTGAGCACCGGCCCGGTGTTGCCGATGACGAAGGCGCCGATCGCCGCACCCAGGATGATGACGAACTCGAACGGCTGCCACAGGACCAGCAGATGGCCGCCCATCGCCGCGTAGCTGCCGAAGACGCAGGCGAAGACGATCACTGTGCCGACGATCAGCCGCATGATGTGCCATCCTTGCGCGGCGGCAGATGCACCCCGCGCGACGCTACCAATGACCTGGGAAATCACTGATCTTGGTTAACGGCGCGTTTAGAGCCGCGGCGGGCGCGCCGGTCGACGGTCCGGGCCCCGCGGTGGACCGTGCCGTCTCTTTTGACGACGATCCGGGCGTGATACCCCGTCGTCCCGTGCTTCCCCGCGGACTCGACGATGGTCCCCATCGCGCCCCCCGCGGTGGGACCGGACGGGGCCGAGCGGGCACGCCACAGCCGGATTCCGAGCAGTCCGACGCCCGATGGGGCATCGCCGAGGTACAGCACGAGAGCGACAGCAAGTGATTGCCGCAACGGAAGAACCTGGAAATCTCAGCGGATGGCGCTTCTCCGTCGCCCCGATGATGGACTGGACGGACCGCCACTGCCGGGCGTTCCACCGGTCCCTCTCGGCGCGCGCCCGCCTCTACACCGAGATGGTGACGACCGGCGCGGTGCTGCACGGGCCGCGGGAGCGCCTGCTCGGCTTCGCGGAGATCGAGCACCCGGTGGCGGTCCAGCTCGGCGGCTCGGACCCGGCGGACCTGGCGCGGGCCGCCCGGATCGCCGCGGATCTCGGCTACGACGAGGTCAATCTCAACGTCGGCTGCCCCTCGGACCGGGTGCAGGAGGGCCGCTTCGGCGCCTGCCTGATGCGCGAGCCGGCCCTGGTCGGCGACTGCGTCGCCGCCATGAAGGCCGCGGTCCCCGTGCCTGTAACGGTGAAGTGCCGGATCGGCGTCGACGACCAGGACCCCGAGGCGGCGCTCGACACCCTGGCCGACGCCGTGGTGGCGGCGGGCGTCGACGGGCTGATCGTCCACGCCCGCAAGGCCTGGCTCCAGGGGCTCTCGCCCAAGGAGAACCGGGACGTGCCGCCCCTCGATTACGGCCGCGCCGCGCGGCTGAAGCGGCGCCTTCCCGGCCTGCCGATCGCGGTCAACGGCGGCCTGCGCGACCTGGATTCCGCGCGGGCGCGGCTCGCCGAGGTCGACGGCGTCATGGTCGGCCGCGCCGCCTACACCGAGCCGGCGCTCCTGCTCGGGGTCGATCCCGACCTGTTCGGCGTGCCGGCCCCGGCCCCCGACGCCTTCGCGGCGGTCGCGGCGTTCGAGCCCTACATCGCCGCGTGCCTCGCCCGGGGCGAGCGCCTCCACGCGGTCACCCGGCACATGCTCGGCCTGTTCAACGGCCGGCCGGGCGCGCGGGCCTTCCGGCGCCACCTCTCGACACACGGCATGCGCCCGGAGGCCGACCTCGCGACCCTGCGGGAGGCGGTGGCGCTGGTCTCCCGCGCCGCCCCCGAGGCCCGCGCCGCCTGAGCGCCTTGCGCGGCGGCCCGGTCAGGGCCGGCGCAGGATCAGGCGGTCGCCCCGGACCTCGTAGCCGGAGAGCCGCGACAGGAAGGTCTGGCCGAGGAGGTTCGCCGAGAGCGCGCCCGGCTTGGCCACCATGGCGTTGATGCGCCGCTCGGTGATCGTCCCGACGCTGAGCGAGTCGAGCTGGGTCGGCGCCGCGTAGGTGATGCCGTTGGCGGTGGAGACGCGGGCGGTGAACTCGGCGGGCGCGGGCGTGAGCCCCAGCGCGGCGGCGTTCTCGGCGGTGAGCACGACGCTGCTCGCCCCGGTGTCGAACAGGAAAGGCTGCACCCGGCCGTTGACCAAGGCGTCGACCCGGAAATCGCCGTCCGCCCGCCGGGTGACGGTGACGGCGCCGTCGCCGCTCGAGGTCGCGCTCCCCGGCCGGAGATCGCCGAGCACCCGGGCGCCGACATCCTGGATCCGGTCGCGGTAGCTGTAGCCGATCACCAGGGCGAGGCCGATCAGCGCCCAGGCCAGGAGCGCCTGCAGGTTCGCGCCGAGCCGGGCCGTGAACTGCCGCCAGAACCCGGCCACCACCAAGAGCAGGATCGTGCCGGTCCAGGCGAGGTTCGCCAACTGGTCGGGCTCGATCACGCCGCCGACCCTGTCGCTGCCGTCGCTGAGGACCAGGGCGACGAGAACCAGGGCGAGGGCCGCGAGGCCGAGATAGATCATGACGGCAGCGGCCCTTCCAGGGGGGTGAGGCCGGCGGCCCGCATCCGGGCGCCGAGCCCCGCCATCACGGCGCGGCGCCGGTCCTCCGACAGCGAGCCCCAGGCGGCGATCTCGTCGCGGGTCCGGCCGCAGCCGCAGCACAGGCCGGTCGCGGCGTCGAGGACGCAGACCTTGGTGCAGGGCGAGGAGGGTTTCGGCGCGGGCGGCATCGGTGATCCTTGGCCGGGGGATCGTGGCCGGGTCAAGACGCGGCGGCCTCCCTCAATCCGCCACGCCCGCCGTCGCCGCCACCAGGGCCAGCAGGGCGGCGATCTCCGCGACCTGCTGGCAGGCGCCGATGACGTCGCCGGTCTGGCCGCCGATCCTGGCGCGCGCCAGCCGGGTCAGGCCCAGGGCCGCGAGGCCGGCGCACAGGATCATCAGAGCGATCCCGCCGACAGGCAGGCCGAGGGGCACGGCGCCGAGCGCCAGCACCGCGCCGAGGCCCAGCGCGGTGGCGAGGCTCGCCCGGCCCGGGCGGCCGACCGAGGCGGAGAGGCCGCCCGGCCGCGCCGGCGCGAGCAGCACCATCGGGGCGAGGGCGGCGACCCGCGACAGGGCGGCCGCCAGGATCAGGCCGGTCACGGCCGCGTGGCCGATCCGGTCGAGGAGCGTCGCCAGGGCGCCGATCCGCAGGGCCAGCGCCAGGACCAGGGCGGCGCCACCGTAGGCGCCGATCCGGCTGTCGCGCATGATCTCCAGGCGGCGCTCCCGGGTGGCGCCGCCGCCGAACCCGTCGGCGACGTCCGCGAGCCCGTCCTCGTGGAGGGCGCCGGTCGCCACCACGGCGACCGCCACCGCGAGGGTCGCGGCCAGGAACGGCCCGAGCCCGACGGCCCAGCCGGCCGCCAGCACCAGGGCGGCGGGCAGCGCCAGGATCAGGCCGGCCAGCGGCAGCATCCGCGGCAGGGTGGTGAAGTCGGGGCTCCGGTGCGGGTCCGGCTCGCCGGGCAGTTGCGGCACCGGCAGGCGGGAGTAGAAGCGCAGGCACCCGGCGAGGTCGTAGAGGGCGCCGCGCCCGGGCCAGTCGGCCTCCCCGCCGGTCTGCCTGTCCATCGCGGCCTCTCGCATCCGCCCGCCACCGCGCGCCGCTCCCGTATAGTCTCCCCGTCCGGAGGCGCCCACAGGAAATCATCGCCGCCATGACCGATTCGACGACCGCTCCCGAACCCGGCCCCTTCGACGACATCCGCAACCTGTTGAAGGCGATGCCGGGCCCCGACGCGGAGGCGAAGGAAGCCGTCGCGGCCCGGGACGCGACCCTGACGAAGCCCGCCGGTTCGCTGGGGCGCCTGGAGAGCCTCGTTACGTGGCTGGCGGCGTGGCAGGGCAAGGCGCCGCCGACCTTCGACCGGCCGCTGGTCTGCGTCTTCGCCGGCAGCCACGGGGTCACGCGCCGCGGCGTCTCGGCCTTCCCGGACGCGGTCAACCGCCAGATGCTCGACAACTTCGCCGCCGGGGGCGGGGCGATCAACCAGATCTGCGCGGCCTACGGCCTCGGCTTCAAGGTGTTCGACCTCGCCCTCGACATGCCCACCGGCGACATCGCGGAGGCGCCGGCCCTCGACGAGCGCGCCACGGTCGCCACCATGGCGTTCGGCATGGAGGCGGTGGCCGCCGGCACCGACTGCCTCGGCATCGGCGAGATGGGCATCGGCAACACCACGGTGGCGGCCGCCCTCTACGCCGCCCTGTTCGGCGGCGATCCCGCCCACTGGGTCGGGCGCGGCACGGGAGTCGACCGGGACGGCCTGTCCCGGAAGGTCGCGGCCGTGGAGGCGGCGCTCGCGCACCATGCCGGCCACCTCGACGACCCGCTCCAGGTCCTGGCGCGCCTCGGCGGCCGGGAGATCGCCGCCATGGCGGGGGCGATCCTGGCCGCGCGGCTGCAGCGCATCCCGGTGGTGATCGACGGCTACGTGGCGACCGCCGCCGCGGCCGTGCTGCACGCCGCCGACCCGGGCGCCCTCGACCACTGCCTCGCCGGCCACGTCTCGGCGGAGGGCGCCCACGCGGAGGTTCTGGAGCGGCTCGGGCTGGTGCCGCTGCTGGCGCTCGGCATGCGCCTCGGCGAGGCCTCGGGCGCCGGCATGGCGATGGGCCTGCTGAAGGGCGCGCTCGCCTGCCACACCGGCATGGCGACCTTCGCGCAGGCCGGCGTGTCGGGGAAGGGCGCGGGCTGAAGACGCAGACGCACCCGAGACGCCGCGTCTTCGCGAGCGGAGCGAAGCAATCCAGCGGCGCCACGCCCATCAGCGGCCCGCTGCCCTGGGTTGCTTCGCTGCGCTCGCAAAGACGAACCTTCCTCGGGAGCGCCCGGACTCAGGCGGTCTTCTCGATGTTCCAGAAGAACTGCACCGGGGCCATGACCATGCCCTTGAGCTTCGAACTCACGGCCATCGGCTGCTGCACGAGGCCTGCCAGGGCGTAGGGCACGACCGCGAAGGCCCGCTCCTCGATGCGCGCGGCGAGCGCCTTCTGCTGCGCCTCGTCGCTGGTGGCGATCCACTCGCTGCGCAGGCCCTCCAGGGTCGGGTCGTCCGGCCAGCCGAACCACGCCGCCTGACCGTTGGCGCGGATCAGCGGGTGGAGCGCCGGGTTCAGCACGTCGGCCCCCGACCAGAGGGTGTGGAACAGCGACCAGCCGCCGGCATCGACCGGCCCGCGGTTGCCGCGGCGGGCGATGAAGCTGCCCCAGTCGGTCGAGACCAGATCGACGTTCATGCCGAGCTGCTTGAGCAGGTCCTGGGTCACCAGCGACTGGTTGTAGGCGATCGGCTGGTCGGCCGGGGCCAGCAGCACCACGCGCTCGCCCTTGTAGCCGGCCTTGGCCAGCATCGCCTTGGCCTTGGCGAGGTCCGCCTGCATGGCCGCGGCCCCGCCGGCCCCGGTCGACATCGGCGAGCCCGGCGTGAAGAAGGTCTTGGCCTCCCGGTAGTATTCGGGGCTGCCGACCACCGCCTGCATGTAGTCGTCCTGCTTCATGGCCATCATCACGGCCCGGCGGATCTCGGGATTGTTGAACGGCGGCTGCGTGTGGTTGAACCGCATCAGCAGGATCAGCCCGAGCGGCACGTTGCGGATCTCGATCCCCGGCTTGCCCTTGAGGACGGGGATCAGGTCGATCGCCGGCTGCTCGTACCAGTCGACCGCGCCCTGGATCATCGCGCCCACCGCCGCCGAGGCCTCGGTGATGGCGAGCCACTCGATCCGGTCGACCTTGGCGACCTTGCCGCCGGCCGCCCAGGAGGGCGCCTCCTCGCGGGGTCGGTAGCCCGCGTGGCGGGTGTAGATCGCGTTCTGGCCGGGGATCCATTCCCGCGCCTCGAAGCGCCAGGGCCCGGAGCCCGTGGCGTCGGCGATCGGCTTGGACGCGTCCTGGAGGGCGACGCGCTCCGGCATGATGAAGGGCACGTTCGAGGACAGCTTGCCGAGCGCCGCCGGGAGCAGAGGGAACGGCTTCTTCAGCGCGACCGTGAAGGTCCGCGGGTCCTCCTGGCCGTACCCCTCCACGAAGCCCGCCAGGGTCTGGCCGAACGCGTCCCGCTTGGACCAGCGCGCGATGGACGCGATGCAGTCCTTGGCCTCGACGGGGGAGCCGTCGTGGAACGTGAGGCCGTCGCGGAGATGGAAGGTCCAGCGCAGGCCGTCGGGCGCGGTCTGCCACTCGCTCACCATCTGCGGCTGGATGCGGAAATTCTCGTCGGTGGCGAACAGCGTGTCGTAGACGAGATAGCCGTGATTGCGGATGACGTAGCTCGTGGCGACGATCGGATCGAGGGACGGCAGGGGCGTCGACGGGATGAAGCGCAGCACGCTGCCGCCGCCGGGCTGGGCCCGGACCAGGTGCGGGAGGCCGAGGCCGGCGGCCGCGCCTGCGGTACCGGCCAGGATCTGGCGGCGGGAGAGCGTCATCGCGGGCACCCTTGTCGTGATCGAGCCCGTTGCCCGATTGATTTTATACAATTTCAACACCGGAGCTCCGCCGTCAAGGGTCCTGCGGGGCATCCGGGGTCGACCGGGAGCGAGACGATGAAGAACCGGACCATCGCGGGCTCGATCGGGACCGAGATCCGGCGACGCATCCTCGACGGGCGCTATCCGGCCGGGTCGCAGCTCCGGCAGGACGGCCTCGCGGCGGAGTTCGGCGCCAGCCGGATCCCGGTGCGCGAGGCCCTGTTCCAGCTGGAGGCCGAGGGCCTCGTGCGGATCCTGCCCCATCGCGGGGCCATGGTGGCGCCGCTCTCGCCGGCGGACGCGGCCGAGGCCCTCGAGCTCCGGGGCGCCCTCGAGCCGCGCCTCCTGGCCCTCTCGGCGCCCCGCCTGACGGCCGACGATTACGCCCGGGCCGACACCCTCTTGGAGGAGTACGCCGCGGCCCTGCGGGCGGGCGCGACGGCGCGCTGGGGCGCCCTCAACACGGAGCTGCACCTCCTCCTCTACGGCCGGGCGGAGCGGCCCCGCGCCCTCGGGCTGGTCGGCTCGCTGCTGGCCGAGTGCGACCGCTACACCCGCCTCCAGCTCTCCACCGACAGCGCCGAGCTGGAGCGGGCCGACCGCGAGCACCGCGAGATCGTCCGGCTGTGCCGGAACGGCCACGTCTCGGCCGCCTGCGCCCTCCTGACCGACCATATCGACCACGTCGCCGCCGCGCTGATGGCGTTCCTCGGCGCCGCGCCGGCCCCGACCCGCGCGACAGGAATTGTATAAAATCCTTGCCAGACTCGCGCGGCGCTGCCATGGAGAGGCGTGCCGCCCCGCGAGGCCCGCGGGGCCGGCCGGGACGATCCCACCTCCCAGCAGGCGAGCCGGCGATGGCCTTCGATCGACACATCTTCTCCGGCACGATCCCGGCCCTGATGACGCCCTGCCGGCCGGACCGGACGCCCGACCTCGACGCCCTGGCGCGCAAGGGGCGGGAGCTCGTCGATGCCGGCATGTCGGCGGTCGTCTACTGCGGCTCGATGGGCGACTGGCCGCTGCTCACCGACGAGGAGCGGATGGCGGGCGTCGAGCGGCTGCTCGCCGCCGGCGTCCCGGTGATCGTGGGGACCGGCGCGCAGAACCCGAAGCGGGCGGCGGCGCTCGCGGCCCACGCCAAGGCGGCCGGCGCCCACGGCCTGATGATCATCCCGCGGGTCCTGTCGCGCGGCAGCTCGGCCGCGGCCCAGGAGGCGCATTTCGGCGGCATCCTGGAGGCGGCCGTCGACCTGCCGTCGGTGATCTACAACAGCCCCTATTACGGGTTCGAGACCCGGGCGGACCTGTTCTTCCGCCTGCGCGCCCGCCACCCGCACCTCGTCGGCTTCAAGGAATTCGGCGGCGCGGCCTCGCTCACCTACGCGGCCGAGCACATCACCGGCCAGTCCCCCGACATCACCCTGATGGTCGGGGTGGATACCCAGGTGGTGCACGGCTACGTCAATTGCGGCGCCCGGGGCGCCATCACGGGCATCGGCAACGTCCTGCCGCGGGAGGTGCTCCACCTCGTCGCCCTGTGCGAGAAGGCCGCCGCGGGCGACGTCCGGGCCCGGCGCCGGGCCGAGGAACTCGACGCCGCGCTGGCGATCCTGTCGAGCTTCGACGAGGGGACCGACCTCGTCCTCTACTACAAGCACCTGATGGTGCTGGAGGGGAACCCGGAATACGCGCTGCACTTCAACGCCACCGACGCGCTCAGCGCCGGTCAGCGCCACTACGCGGAGACGCAGCTGCGCCTGTTCAAGGCGTGGTACGCGCAGTGGTCGGAAGCCGGCGCCGGGGCCTGATCCCCGGCCGCGCCGCCGAACGCAGGGCAGCCCGCCTTTGCGCGGGACCGCCCGTCGGCGCTATGGCGGGGGCGAGATCGGCCACACCCGCGAACCGTCCATGAAGATCACCCAAGCCTTCACCTTCGAGGCGGCCCACCGGCTGCCGAACGTGCCCGAGACCCACCGCTGCCACCGGATGCACGGGCATTCCTACCGGGTCGAGCTGACGGTCGCCGGCCCGGTCGATCCCCACACCGGCTGGGTGATCGACTTCTACGACATCGAGTCGATCTTCGGGCCGCTGCTCGCCCGGCTCGACCACCACTGCCTCAACGAGATCGAGGGGCTGGAGAACCCGACCGCCGAGAACATCGCGGCCTGGATCTGGCAGCGCCTCCGGCCGGACCTGCCGGGCCTCGCGCTCGTGCGGGTCGCCGAGACCCCGATGTCCTGGGCCGAGTACGATGGCGAGTGACGCCGCCATCCCGGGGGACCGCGCCGCGCTGGTGCTGTTCTCCGGGGGCCAGGATTCGGCCACCTGCCTGGCCTGGGCGCTCGACCAATTCGACCACGTCGAGACCCTCGGCTTCGACTACGGCCAGCGCCACCGGGTCGAGCTCGACCGCCGCGCGGCCCTGCGGGCGGGCACGACCGCCCTCGATCCCGCCTGGGCGGCCCGCCTCGGCGAGGACCACACGCTCGCCCTCGACGCCCTCGGGCAGGTCTCCGAGACGGCGCTGACCCGGGAGGCCGCGATCGGCTACGAGGCGTCGGGCCTGCCCAACACCTTCGTGCCCGGCCGCAACCTCGTGTTCCTGACCTTCGCGGCGGCGCTCGCCTACCGGCGCGGGCTCCGGCACGTGGTCGGCGGCATGTGCGAGACCGACTATTCCGGCTACCCGGATTGCCGCGACGACACGATCAAGGCCCTGCAGGTGGCGCTCAATCTCGGCATGGAGCGGCGCTTCGTGCTGCACACGCCGCTGATGTGGCTCGACAAGGCGCAGACCTGGGAGCTGGCCGAGAGCCTCGGCGGGCGGGCGCTGGTCGACCTGATCGTCGAGGAGAGCCACACCTGCTACCTCGGCGAGCGCGGGCAGCGGCATCCCTGGGGCTACGGCTGCGGCACCTGCCCGGCCTGCCGGCTGCGGGCGGACGGCTACGCCCGGTTCACTGCGGCCTGAGGCCGTCGACCAGCACCGCCAGCGTCCCCCGGAAGGCGTCGGGGCTCGCGAACAGGCGCTCCATCAGGAGCGCCCCCTCCAGGGTGGCGACGACGTAGCGGGCGAGCGCCGCCGGATCCGCGCCGCCGCGCACGCTGCCATCCACCTGGCCCGCGCGCAGGATGCCTTCCAGCCACGCGAGATGGTCCGCGAAGAAGGCCGCGACGTCCCGGCGCAGGCGCTCGGGCAGGGCCTCGCCCTCGATGGCCAGCGCCGCGCAGAGGCAGCCGAGCCCCTGCTCGACGCCGCCGAGATAGAGCCGCCCGTAGGCCTCGACCCGGCCCGGCCCGTCCGGCACGTCCCGGCGGATCGCCTCCAGGGCCGCGGCGTAGCGCGCCGCGTAGGCCGCCACCAGGGCGGCGCCGAGATCGACCTTGGTGGGGAAGTGGTGGTGGATGCTCGCCTTGCGGATGCCCACCGCCGCCGCGAGGTCGGCGTAGCTGAAGCCGGCGAAGCCGCGGCCCCGCACCAGGGTCTCGGCCTGCATCAGCAACTCGGCGCGGGTATCCCTCATCGCGGCGAACGTCGCTCCAAAACTCACCCCCGTCATCGCACGAAGTCACGCGAACGTGCGGCCGCGGCGGGGACCGGCTCCCGGCGACCCCTTGACGGACGATCAATCTACCTACTTAATGGTAGACAATCAAGAACGGGCAAGATCGGGAGGTTTCGGCATGACGGCACGCGCCGTCCATCCGCGGGTGCAGACCGCCGGGCCGACGCGACGGCACGCCCTCTTCGCGGGGCTCTGCCTGTGCTGCCTGCCGACGCTGGGCCGCGCCGCCGAGAGCTTCACGATGGAGGAGGTCGGGCCGGGCCTGTACGTGCGCAAGGGCCTGATCGCCGACGCCACCCCCGACAACGCCGACGCCATCGCCAATATCGGCTTCCTCGTCGGCAGGACCGGCGTGGTGGTGACCGAGTCCGGCGGCAGCCTCGCCGACGGCCAGTGGCTGCGCGCCGAGATCGCCAAGCGCACGGACAAGCCGATCACTCACGTGGTTCTGACCCACGTCCACCCGGACCACGTCTTCGGGGCGGGGGCCTTCGTCCAAGACAAGCCGGTCTTCATCGGCCACGCCAAGCTCACCGAGGCCCTGGCGGCCCGGGGCGAGTTCTACCGCAAGCGGCTGATCGACCTGCTCGGCGAGGACCGGACCGGGCCTGTGGTCTACCCGACCATGACCGTCGCCGACACGGCCGAGATCGACCTCGGCGACCGCCGCCTGACCTTCACGGCGCACGGTCCGGCGCACACCACCTCGGACCTGTCGATGATCGATTCCGGCAGCGGCCTGCTGTTCCCCGCCGACCTGCTGTTCGTGAACCGGATCCCCTCCCTCGACGGCAGCCTCAAGGGCTGGCTCGCCGAGATCGAGCGGCTGAAGGCCATGGGTCCCGCCCGGGCCGTCCCGGGCCACGGCCCCGTCGCGGTCGACCTCGCCCCGGCGCTCGCCGACCTCTCCGGCTACCTGACCGCCCTGCGCGACGGCACCCGGGCGGCGATCGCCAAGGACGTGCCCATCGAGAAGGCCGTGACCAGCGTCGCGGCGGACCAGCGCGACAAGTGGGCCCTGTTCGACACCTACAACGGCCGCAACGTCACCGTGGCCTACCAGGAACTCGAGTGGGAATAGGTTTCAGAATCCCCATATCCAAGCCAATCGGGAGGCACGCCATGACGCACAGGATCGGACAGACCTTCATCGGACAGACCTTCTCCACCCTCGCCCTCGGTCTCGTCCTGGCGACGACGGCCCTGTCGGGACCGCTCGCCGGCGCCGCGCGGGCGGCCGGCGCCTCCGACACCGATCAGGAGCGGGCGGCCCGCTGGCAGGAGATCGCCAAGTCGATCTTCGGCGACCGCCAGATCGCCCCGACCGACAGCCTCGTGAAGATCGAGGCGCCCGCCCGGGCGCTCGACGCCGCCCTGGTGCCGATCACCCTGACCATGCCCAAGGACGGGCAGATCAAGGCGGTCTCGCTGATCATCGACGACAACCCGGCGCCCTACGCGGCCAAGTTCGAGTTCGGGCCGGCCGCCGACCCGGCCGAGCTGAAGCTGCGCGTGCGGGTCAACAACTACACCGACATGCACGCCGTGGTGGAGACCACGGACGGCAAGCTCTACGAGGCCAAGCAGTTCGTGAAGGCCTCCGGCGGCTGCTCGGCCCCGATGGGGATGAGCGACGAGGAGGCCATGAAGGGCATGGGCGACATGCGCATGAAGTTCGCCGAGACGGCGGCCGGCAAGCCCGTGGAGGCGACGCTGATGATCCGCCACCCGAACTTCTCCGGCATGCAGATGAACCAGGTGACCCGCGACTACACGCCGGCGCGCTACATCGACAAGCTCACCGTCTCGGCGGGCGACCGGAAGGTCTTCACCATGACGGGCGACATCTCGATCGCCTCGAACCCGGTGATCAACTTCGCGTTCAAGCCGGACGGCAAGCCGATCCAGGTGGCGGCCTCCGACAACCAGGGCGGCCAGTGGCAGCACAGCTTCACCGCGCCGAGCCCGACGAACTGACCATGCGGCGCCTCCGCCTGACCGGCCGGGCCGCGGCGGCCTGCGCCGCGCTCCTCTGCCTCGCCGCGGCGCCGGCCGATTCGCCGGTGAACGTGCCCGAGCCGGAGGGGCTCTACGCCGGCCCTCCGAAGGGCTACACGCCGCAGACCCTCAAGGGTGCCGCGGTGGTCGACGCCGACGCCGTCGCCGCCCTGATCGCCGGCCCCGACAAGCCGGTGCTGCTCGACGTGGCGGCTCCGGACCGCAAGCCGTCGAACTTCCCGGAGGGCCGCCTCTGGCTGCCGGTGCATCCGTCGATCCCCGGCGCCGTCTGGATGCCGGAGGCCGGCGCCGAGCCCCTGGCGCCGGCGCGCGAGGCGCTCTTCTACGCCCGCGTCGCGGCGCTGACCGGGGGCGACAAGGCGAAGCCCGTCGTGGTGTTCTGCCACGTCGAGTGCTGGGGCAGCTGGAACGCCGCCAAGCGGCTGGTGCTGAAGGGCTATACCGGCGTGCGCTGGTTCCCCGAGGGCGTCGAGGGCTGGCAGGAGATGCACGAGACCGCGAACCTGACGGTCGATCCGGACTGGAAGGCGGGCGCCGAGCCGCAGGCGGGGCGCTGACCCGCATCGCCGGGCATTGTAAGAGACGCCGCGGAACGAGGCTCGCGTGGCGGGGCGCCCCCTCTCCCGGGCGGGAGAGGGGGCCCGCGCCGCGTCCCGAGTGGCCGGAATGAGGTCTGAACCATGTCGCAGGTCGTGCAGTCCCGACGGCTCCGGGCGGTCGATATCGGCAAGCGCAAGGCCGAGGGGCGCAAGATCATCGCGCTCACCGCCTACCACGCCCACACGGCCGGCATCGTCGATCCCTATTGCGACTTCATCCTCGTGGGCGATTCCCTCGGCATGGTGATGCACGGGATGGAATCGACGATCCCCGTGACCCTGGAGATGATGATCCTCCAGGCCCAGGCGGTGATCCGCGGCACGCAGAAGGCGCTGGTCGTGGTCGACATGCCGTTCGGCTCCTACGAGGCGAGCCGGGAGCAGGCCTTCCTCAGCGCCTCCCGGGTTCTCAAGGAGACCGGCGCCGGCGCGATCAAGATGGAGGGCGGCGCCCATTTCGCCGAGACGGTGGCGTTCCTCGTCCAGCGCGGCGTGCCGGTGATGGGCCATATCGGCCTCACCCCGCAGGCGGTGAACACGATGGGCGGCTTCAAGGTCCAGGGCCGGGCCCCCGACGACGAGCGCCGCCTCCTGGAGGATGCCCGCGCCATCTCGGAGGCCGGCGCCTTCGCGATCGTGCTCGAGGGCATCGTCGAGCCGGTGGCGCGGGCGATCGCGACCTCCCCCCAGGTCACCGCCGCCACGATCGGCATCGGCGCCTCGGCGGTCTGCGACGGCCAGATCCTGGTGCTGGAGGACATGCTCGGCCTGTCCGAGCGCACGCCGAAATTCGTGCGCCAGTTCGGGAGCCTGCGGACCCACATCGAGGACGCCGTGAAAGCCTACGCGGACGAGGTCCGGGCCGGCCGGTTCCCGGCCGACGACCACACCTACGGTTAGGGCAGGGCGGCCCATGACGCGCATGATCGGACCGTGGAGGGCGCCCGCCGCGTGGCCTGTCCGCGCGCTCGCGGTCTGCGCCGCCCTTGCCGGATCGGGGCCGGCCCGCGCGCTGGAGAATCCGGCCTCGGCTTTCTGCGCGACGATGGGCGGGCAGACGATCCTCGCGAAGCTGCCCGATGGCGGCACGATCGGGCTCTGCGCCCTTCCGGGGCGGAAGATCGTCGAGGAATGGACGCTGTACCGGATGCTCCGCGGCGTGAAGCCGGCACCCGGCGCCGACCCGTTCCGCTAGCCCGGCCCGGTTCCCGAACAGTCTTCGTCCGTGTCCGTCGGGCCGGCCCGCGCATTCGCGGCGCGGCACGGGGCGGCGCGATTGATTTCGCCGGCCCGACGATGCCACTCTCGAGGTCCGAGCTCTCTCAGGCGGGATCGACGACTCATGCAGCGGGCCCGATCGCGCCGGCGCCTCGTCGGCGCGTGCCTCGCCCTCGGCGTGATCGCGGCCGGGCCCGGAGCCGGATCCGCCGGGACGCTGACGCGGGCGCAGGTCGAGGCGCAGCTGCCGGCGCTGGAGGCGCTGGCGCGGCGGGCTGTCGACGCGGGCGCGGTGCCGGGCCTCGCGGTCGCGGTCGTCCTCGGCGACGAGACGCTCCTCCTGAAGGGATACGGCCTCAGGCAGGCCGGGAAGCCCGAGCCGGTCGGCCCCGACACGGTCTTCCAGATCGCCTCCCTGTCCAAGCCCGTCACCGCGACGATCGTGGCCGCCCTGGTCGGCGACGGGGTGGTCGACTGGGATTCGCGCGTCGCGGATCTCGATCCCGCCTTCCAGCTGCACGAGCCCTACCCGACCGCGCAGGTCACGGTGCGCGACTTCCTCAACCATCGCAGCGGCCTGCCGGGGACCGCCGGCGACGATCTGGAGGCGATCGGCTTCGGCCGCGACGCGATCCTGCACCGGCTGCGCCTCGCGCCGCCCGCCTCCAGCTTCCGCGCCGGCTACGCCTACAGCAATTTCGGCTTCACCGAGGGCGCGGTCGCCGCCGCGAAACCGACCGGCCAGCCCTGGGAGGCGGTGGCCCGGGATCGGCTGTTCCGGCCGCTCGGGATGACCGCCACCGGCACGACCCACGCGGATTTCCTCAGCCGGCCCGACCGCGCGGCGCTCCACGTCCGGGCCGGCGGCGTCTGGACCGCCAAGATCGAGCGGGATCCCGACGCACAGGCACCGGCCGGCGGCGTCAGCAGCGATGTCCGCGACCTCTCCCGATGGCTGCGGCTCGTGATCGGCAAGGGCCGTTTCGAGGGCGCGCAGCGCGTCGCGGCCCCGGCCCTGGCGCAGACGCACGTCCCGCTCATGGCCCGCGGCCGCAACCCCGTGACCGGCGGCGCGTCCTTCTACGGCCTCGGCTGGAACGTCGAGTACGGCCGCCACGGCCTCGTCTGGGGCCACGCCGGCGCCTTCAGCGTCGGCGCGCAGACGCTCGTCTCGATCCATCCGGAGGCCGGTCTCGGGATCCTCGTCCTGACCAACGCCTTCCCGTCCGGCGTGCCGGAGGGGCTGGCCGACAGCTTCGCCGACCTCGTCTTCGACGGCCGCGTCGACCGGGACTGGGTGACGGCCTGGGGCGCCGCCTACGAGAACCTGTTCGCGCCCGGCATCGCCGCCGACAATGCGGCCTACGGCACGCCGCCGGCGCCGCCCGCCGCGCCCCTGGCGCTCTCGGCCTATGCCGGGCGCTACGCCAACGCCTATGTCGGCGAGGCCGTCGTGGTGGAGGCGGACGGCGCCCTGACGCTGACGGTCGGCCCCGCGGGGGCGCGCCGCTACCCCCTCCGGCACTTCGCCCGCGACCTCTTCCTCAGCTTCCCGGACGCCGAGGCGCCCGACCGCCCCTCCGCCGTCCGCTTCGCCATCGGCAGCGACGGCCGGGCCGCCGCCGTGACGGTGGACGCGCTCGACGCGAGCGGGCTCGGCACCCTGGCGCGGCGAGACTGACCGCCGCCGTCACCCCGCCCGCCGCGACGGCAGCCGCAGGCCCGGGGCCGGGCGCTCCAGCAGCACCTCCCGGCGGAAGCGCACCAGCCGCGCCGGCCGGCCGGCGGCGCCGCTGGTCACGCTCTCGGTCTCCTCCACCAGCCCCTGCTGGGCCACGAGGCGCCGGAAGTTCTGCTTGTGCAGCTGCGTCCCCGACAGGGCCTCCACGGTCCTCTGCAGCTGCAGCAGGGTGAATTCCGGTGGCATCAGCTCGAACACCACCGGGCGGTACTTGATCTTGCCCCGGAGCCGGCCGATCGCGGTCGCGAGCACCCGCCGGTGGTCGAACGCCATGGGGACGCCGGTCGGGTCGTTCGGCAGGGCCGGGCCGGGATTGCCCCGCGCCTCCGGGATCAGCCCAGCCTCGAACAGCAGCTCGTAGCGCTCCAGGACGCGCTCCTCGTTCCACGTGCCGCCGTTCATGCCGAAGGTCAGGCCGAGGCGGTCGAGGCGGCGGGTCCGGGTGGCGCAGTCCGCGGGCTCGGACGCCCATTCGGCGAGCCGCGCCTCGATGGCGTCGAGCTGGCGCGGGCGCCCCTGCCGGAAATCCTCGTAGGGCAGGTAGCGGTACCAGTTCTGCCACGCGGCCTCGGCGAGCCCCGCCGGCCGCTCCTCGCGGACGAGCGCCAGATAAGCCACCGAGAGGGAGTGCACCCCCGACAGGGTCGCCGTGCCGGAGCGGTCGCGGTCGCCGAAGGTGTAGAGCTGCTCCACGTAGCCGAGGCGCTGGTGCGTCTGCCGCTCCACCCAGGCGCGCAGGCCCCGCTCCAGCGTGGCGTGCTCGGGGACGAGGGGGCCGGCCGGCAGGCCGTCGCCGCGGCCGGGCGCCTGGTCGGGGACCCGGATGGTCAGGGCGCGCGGCTCCCCCTTGGTCGCGGCGACGATCACCGCGACGAGGCCTACGGAGGAGCGCTCCGGCGGGGCCTGCCCCCCGCGCGCGTCCGTCTGGGCCGCGGCACCCGTCATCGTTCCTCGACCGTCCGTCCCCCGGGATGCGCCGTAGCGGATCCCACCTATAGGGGGACAGGATCGCCGCGCGTCAACGCCGCCGTATGACGGAGCGGGGGGGGCCCGTCGACGCACCGCTGTCCACCCGCCGCTTGCCAACGCCGCGAGCCCTGCCCAAACAGGGGTCCGGGTAGGCCGGCACGGGACCGGCCGAGGCGGACTGAGCGACGACAGCGATGCCAGCGAGCGCGACTTCCCCCGCAGATTCCCCCTCGACCCCGACCGGCAGCCGGGCCGTCGACCTGCGGCTCTACGGGCTCCTCGATGTCGGCGTCTGCGGCGCCGACGGGGCGCGGCTGGCGGAGCTCGGCGCCGAGGCGGTGGCGGGGGGCTGCACCCTGCTCCAGTACCGCGAGAAGGACATCGCCGATGCCCGCGCCGCCCTGGCGCGGATCCGGGCGATCCTGGCGGCGGTGGGCGGCCGCGTCCCGGTCCTCGTCAACGACCGCGTCGACCTCGCCCTCGCGGCCGGAGCCGACGGGGTGCATCTCGGCCAGGGCGACCTCCACCCGGCCGACGCCCGCCGGCTGCTGGGGGAGGGCGCGATCATCGGCCTCACCCTGAAGAAGCCCGCCCAGGCCGACGAATTGTACCGGCTGCCCGTCGACTACGCCTGCATCGGCGGCGTGTTCGCCACCACCAGCAAGGACAATCCCGACCCGCCGGTGGGCCTCGACGGCTTCGCCAGCATCGCCTTCCGCGCCCGCCTCGCCCGCGGAGCCGGCCTGCCGCTCGGCGCCATCGCGGGGATCGGGCTCGACAACGCCGCCGCGGTGGTCGCCGCGGGGGCGGACGGGGTCGCGGTGATCACCGCGCTGTTCGGCGCGGAGTCGGTGCGCCAGCGCGCCCGCGACCTGCGCGCGCGGATCGACGGCGCCCTGGCGGAGCGGGCCGGCGCCCGATGAGCGGCCCCGCGCCCATCGCGGTCACGATCGCGGGCTCGGATTCCGGCGGCGGCGCCGGCATCCAGGCGGACCTCAAGACCTTCTCGGCGCTCGGCGTCTACGGCGCCAGCGTGATCACGGCGCTGACCGCGCAGAACACGACGGGGGTCCAGGGCATCCACGACGTGCCGGCGGATTTCATCGCCCGGCAGATCGACAGCGTGTTCTCCGACCTCGCCGTGAGGGCCGTGAAGATCGGCATGCTGTCGCAGACCGCGGTGATCGCGGCGGTCGCCGACGGCCTGGCGCGCCACGCCGGGTCGATCCCGGTCGTCCTCGACCCGGTGATGGTCGCCACCAGCGGCGACCGGCTGATCACCGACGACGCCGTGGCGACGCTCCGCGAGCGGCTGCTCCCGCGGGCCGACCTGATCACCCCCAACCTGCCGGAGGCGGCGGTGCTCCTCGGCGAGCCCGTCGCCGCGGACGCGGCAGCGATCGTGGCCCAGGCGCGGCGGCTGGTCGCCCTCGGCGCCCGGGCGGTGCTGATCAAGGGCGGCCACGGCGCGGGGCGCGAGAGCATCGACCACCTCGTCACGGCGGACGGCACCCTGCGGACCCTGTCGGCGCCGCGGATCGCGACGCGTAACACCCACGGCACCGGCTGCACCCTCTCGGCGGCGGTGGCGGCGGGCCTCGCCCAGGGCCTGGCCCTGCCGGAGGCGGTGGCGGAGGCCAAGGCCTACCTCACGGCCGCCCTCGCGGCGGCGGACAGCCTCGCGGTCGGGACGGGGCACGGGCCAGTCCACCACTTCCACGCCGTCTGGACTTAGAGGCCGATCCGGCCGCCGCTTTCCGGTGCGCACGCCGCCGCGCACGCCGCCCGCCGCCTTGCAACCGGGCGTCGATTGCGTTTGAAGAAGCGTACGATCGTTCGGATAATGGAACGGTGCAGGCGGATCGGGGACGATGCAGGATCAGGCGGAACGGCCCGACCGGGCGCGCGGGCGCGACCTGCTGACCGGCGCGCAGGTGCTCTCCGGCCAGCTCGGCAAGACCATCCAGCGGCTGCGCAAGGCCTACAACCTGTCGCTCTCGGAACTCGCCGAGCAGTCCGGCGTGGCCAAGTCGATCATCAGCCAGATCGAGCGCAACGAGACCAACCCGACGCTGGCGACGATCTGGCGCCTGTCCCAGGCCCTCGACGTGTCGATCGAGCGGGTGTTGGCGGCCGGCGACGAGGAGCCGTTCATCGAGAAGACCTCCCGGGCCGACACGCCGATCCTCGTCTCCGAGGACGGGAAGGTGCGGCTGGCGATCATCGGCTGGCTCAAGACGATCGAGTGGCTGCAATGGTACGAGGTCACGGCCGACCCGGGCGGCGTCCTCGACTCGGACCCGCACCAGCGCGGCTCGGTGGAGTCGCTCTCGGTCACCGAGGGGGCGTTCGAGGTCGAGATCGGCGGCGTCGTGCAGCGGGCGCGGGCCGGCGAGACCCTGCGCTACCGCTGCGACCGGCCCCACCTCGTGCGCTGCACGGACGGTCCGGCCCGGGCCACCATGGTGGTGATCATGAAGGCCGCCGTGATGGAGTGAGGCGGCCCGGTCGGCCCTCCGGCCCACCCTCGGCGCCCCGCGCGAGGGCGCGCACGCGGTAGTCGCGGGGGCTCAGGCCGTAGCGCTCCTTGAAGCGGCGGGAGAAGTGAGACTGGCTGAGGAAGCCGCAGCCATACGCCAAGGTCCCCAGCGGCATGTGGAGGCAGCCCGGATCGGCCAAGCGCTTGGCGGCCGCCTCGAGCCTGCGGTGCCAGATCCAGTCGGAGATGTGCCGGTCCTGCGCGCGGAACAGCGCCTGCAGCCGGCGCAGGGACACGCCGGCCGCGGCCGCGAGCCGGGGCGGGTCCAGGGTCGGATCGTGGAGATGGGCCTCGAGATAGGCCCGGGCGCGCTGCACCACGACGCTGTCCTGGACGGGCCGCTGCGCCTCCCGCGCGAGCCGCTCCGCGAGGCTGGCGACGATGAGGTCGAGCCCCGTGGAGACCATGCTCTCGGCCACCTGGGGCGTCAGCCGGTCGCCCAGGCTGAGCAGGTTGCCCAGGAACGACCGGGTCAGGGTCGCGGTCGGCAGATCGCCGCCGACAGTCACGCCGGCGAACAGGCGCGCGGAGCCCAGAGCCCCCTCCAGCCGCTCCCGCGGGATCCCGATGGCCAGCACCTCGCTGTAGCCGCTGTGCTCGATCGTCCAGGGTGTATTCGTATCCCGGATCGAGAAGTCGCCGACCCGATCCGTGCTCGACCGATCGTACTGATCCGCGCGGACCTGTCCCGAGAGCACGATGCTCATGAACAGGTGGTCGGTCTTGTGGTTTTCATGGCGAAGCGTGCGCGGCGTCGTGGCCGCCCGCAGGTTGCGCAGCGCGAATTTCGTGAAGACCAGGCCGCCGATACTGGCCCCCTCGATCGTCGCGTTAAAGGGCTCGTCGTTGAGACAAGTCTGCGCCATCGGAACCAAGCGATCTTCGCAGACATCTCGCCAAAGGCGAAACTTGTCCTTCTCCAATACACCTTCAGTTGAGAACAGAGTCTGCATCGCGGCAGCCGTATGACCGCGATTGCTGCGAACCGCAACCGCGCCCCGTCCACGCACGCCGCCGCGGCGCCGCGGGACACGGATTGATCGGCAGGAAATCCCGCGCGCCCACGATGGACCGTCGGGCCCGTCCCATCACCCGTGGCGCCTGTCGGGCCGTGGAGCGGATCCGCACGGCTGGCATTCGGAGGACGTTCCGTCGCGAGCGCCCCGCCCCGGCGGGGGCGTCGGCGCGGCCCGGCCGCGGGGCCGTCAGCGCCCGCTGTTCACCCAGCGCACCACGTCGGCCAGCACGATGCTCAGCGCCTGATCGAGGGCGCGGGCGCCGCTGCCGGCATCGATCTTGGACACCGGCACGCGGGCCGTGAAGATCCGCGCCGCCGCAACCCTGCCGGTGCCGTCGGCCACGAGCTTCAGCGACAGGTCGACCACCGCCTCGCCGGTCCCGGACTGCACGTCGAAGGCGCGGATTTCGCTGATCAGCTGGTAGTCGGCCACGACCTTGTCGCCGGGCCGGCTCACCGAGCGGAGCCGCCCGGAATTCTCCAGGCTCTGGATGAGCCGCGTCTGGATCAGGCGCGGCAGCCGGTCGGCCCACTGGCCGCCGCCCAGGAACGACAGGGCGCCGCCGTTCTCGCGGACGATGATCCGGTCGGCCTCGAAGGGCTGGATGCTCACCGGCTCCGAGACCGCGATCGAGCGGCCGGCCGCGATCGGCCGCCCCGCGGCCGGCAGCGCCGCGAGGTCGAAGGTGAGGGGCGCCGCGCCGCCGCAGCCACCCAGGAGGGCGGCGAGCAGCGCGGCGGCGGCGATGTGGGACGAGCGGACCATACGCATGACCTGAAGGACCCCGCCGGCGAACGGCGGAGCTGTATAAGCTATGCGGTTAAAACTAATCCGCTGCGGCATCCGTGCCGTGCGCCGGGACACATCCGCCCGGCGACGCGGCATTTCACCGGCCACCGTTGTATTCAGGCAACGAAGGCTTGCCGCCGAAGATCACCTGGCTCGGGTCGCGCTCCAGGCTGCGCACCGTGCGGTTGAGGGTGCTCAGGGTCCGCTGCCCGTCCCCCGACAGGGCCTCGACCTCCCGGCGGCCGGTGCCGCTCAGCCGGCCGAAATTGGCCGAGATGCTGGCGGTGCGCTTGTCGAGGTTCTCCGACATGGTCCGGAACGCCTTGCCGGCGTCGCGCACCGAGATCGCCGCCGCGCGGATCTCCGTGAAGGTGCTGGAGCCCTCCTGGCCGGAGGCCGAGCCCAGGAAGCTCTGGGCGCCGTTCAGCACCGCGTCGATCTTGTCGGCCGAGGCGCTGAGCTTGCCGGCGAGCAGCCGGGCGTCGTGCACGCCGGCCTCGATGTCGGGGCTGGCCTTGGACAGGGCGGCCGAGAAGCGGTCGGCGTTGTCGATCACCCGGCCGAGCTTGGCCCCGTCCACGGCCTTGACCAGCGCCGAGATGTTCGGGCCGGCATCGGCCAGCGTCTTCGAGAAGGTCTCGACGTTGGTCAGCGACCGGTTGATCGCCCCCTCGTTGGCGGAGACCAGCCGGTCGAGGCGGGCCAGCATGTCGTCGGCCCGCTGCGCCACCTGGCGCGCCAGCGCCATCATGTCCTGCATGTCGGAGGAATCGGCGAAGATCGTCGGCGGCTCGCCGTTGGCCATCGGGGTCAGCACCGGCGCGTCGGCGTTGCCGCCCGACAGGGAGATCACCGAGACGCCGGTGAGCATCGCCGAGTCGAGGCGGGCGCGGGTGTCGGCCCGGAGCGGGGTCGCGGGATCGACCTTGATCGTGGCGAGCACCCGGCGGGGATCCTGCGGGGCGAGGCGGATGTCGGTGACCTCGCCGACCTTGATGCCGTTGAAGTTCACGCTCGAGCCGCGCGACAAGCCACCGACCGAGCCGGAGAAGACGATGCGGACGAGCTGGCTGACCTGCCGCGAGGAGCCGCCGGAGAGCCACAGCACGGTGCCGAAGCCCGCCAGGATGACGGCGATCGTGAAGGCCCCGATCAGGGCGTAGTTCGCGCGGGTTTCCATGCGCTCAACCTGCGGTTCTGGCCGGCGGAGATCCGGCCGGGCCTGGAGCCCCGGCTCCCGGAGGGGAGCAGGGCGGGATCTGGGTGGGACGGCGGCGATCGGGCATCGGGTCAGGCACGGGATCAGGCACGGGATCAGGCATGGGATCAGGCATGGGCCGAGGCGCCCCCCGTCGCGATGGTCCGGGCGCGCTTGCCGTGGAAGTACGAGCGCAGCCAGGGATGGTCGCTCGCCAGCATCTCGTCGATCGTGCCGGCGGCGATGATCTGGCCGTCGCCGAGCGCCGCGATGCGGTCGCAGGCGGTGTAGAGGCTGTCGAGGTCGTGGGTGACCATGAACACGGTCAGCCCCAGCGTCTCCTTGAGGGTCGAGACGAGGTCGTCGAACTCGCCCGCGCCGATCGGGTCGAGGCCCGAGGTCGGCTCGTCGAGGAACAGGATCTCGGGATCGAGCGCCAGGGAGCGGGCGAGCGCCGCGCGCTTGATCATGCCGCCCGACAATTCCGAGGGCAGCTTGTCGGCGGCGTCGGGCTTCAGGCCGACCATCTCGATCTTGAGCCGGGCGAACTCGTCGAGCAGGCGCTCGGACAGGTTCAGGTGCTCGCGCATCGGCACCTGGATGTTCTGCTTGACGGTGAGAGCCGAGAACAGGGCGCCCTGCTGGAACAGCACGCCCCAGCGCTGCTCCATCCGGCGCCGCTCCGCGTAGGTGAGTTCGTCGACGTCGCGGCCGAACACCTCGATGGTCCCGGCCCGCTTCGGGTTGAGGCCGAGGATCGTCCGGGTGAGCACCGACTTGCCCTGGCCCGAGGGCCCGACGAAGCCCAGGATCTCGCCGGCGCGGATGTCGAGGCTCAGGCCCTTCAGGATGTTGCGGTCGCGGAAGCCGACCACGAGGTCGCGCACGCGGATGATCGGGGCGGGGCCATTCGGCGAGGCGGTCATCGGGGCATTCATCGCGGCGGCCTCAGAAATCGATCGCGGCGAAGAACACCGCGAACAGGCCGTCGAGGACGATGACCATGAAGATGGACTTCACCACCGAGGCGGTGACGTGACGGCCGAGCGATTCCGCGGAGCCCTCGACCGCGAAGCCCTCGATCGTGGCGATCACCCCGATCGTCAGCGCCATGAACGGCGCCTTGATCAGGCCGACCATGACGTGGTGGACGCCCACCGCCGCCTGGAGCCGGACGAGGAACTGGTCGAGGGTCAGGCCGCCGTAGAGCATCGCGGTGAGGCCGCCGCCCGCGAGCGCCGCGAGGTCGCCGATCAGCGTCAGCATCGGCAGGCCGATCATCAGCGCGAGCACCCGGGGCACGATCAGGATCTCGACGGGGTCGAGGCCCATGACCCGGAGCGCGTCCACCTCCTCGCGCATGCGCATGGAGCCGATCTCGGCGGTGATCGCCGAGCCGGAGCGGCCGGCGACCATGATCGAGGTGAGCAGCACGCCCATCTCGCGCAGGATCAGGAGGCCGATCAGGTTGACCACGAAGGTCTGGGCGCCGAAGCGCTGGAGCTGGAAGATGCCCTGCTGGGCGACGATGCCGCCCACGAGGAACGAGATCAGCACGATGATCGGCGTGCCGTTGAGCGCCACCTGCTGGATCTGGTTGATCAGGGCGTTGCCGCGGAACGTGCCGGGCCGCAGGGCGACGCGCCCGCAGGCGGCGATCAGCTCGCCCAGGAACGCGAGGGCGGTGACGAACTCGCGGCCGCCCTGCACGGTCCGGCGCCCGGTGGCGTCGAGCAGGCCGACGACCGGGCCGTGCCGCCGCGGCGGCGGCGCGTCCGGCTCGCGCAGCCGGACCTCGCCCAGCAGGGTGCGGTGCTCCGGGCGGGCGCCGAGATAGGTGAGGGCGCTGCCCGCCTGCTCGATCTCGGCGCGGGTCCGCTCCAGGACCCAGGCGCCGAGCGTGTCGAGGCGCTCGATCCCCGACAGGTCGACCGCCACCGGCCCGGCGCGGCCGGCCGCCGCGATGCGCGCGGCCGCGGCCTCGACGGTCGGGGCCTGGTCGGCGGTCCAGCGGCCGTCGAGCGCCAGGCGGCCGTCGGCCGACCGGTCCCGCAGCGCGGCGCCGGCCAAGGCGCCGGGAACAGTGCCCTCGCTCAGCAACACCCATACTCCTCGATCGAGGCACCACCCTGCCCGGCGGTTATGACGACATTACGGTTGACGATCCGTCTCCAACCTCACCCCCCGCGCGCGGCGGGACGCCAGGGCGAGGCCCAGGCCGGCGGCGGCGAGTGGCGCCATCAGCAGGAAGGCGAGGGGGCCGCCGGCCCGGTAGGCGACGCCGCTCCCCAGGGTCGCGACCACCGAGATCCCGGCATTGACCGCGCTGAGCGTGCCCTGCGCCCGGCCCCGCGCGCCGTCGGGGGCGTAGGCCGAGACCGCCGCCATGGCGCCGAGCTGGGTCGCCCCGAAGGTCAGGCCGTGGAGGCACTGGAGCGGCACCAGCGCGGCGAGATGGTCGCCGAGGAGGTACATGCCGATCGCCCGCAGGATCGCCGCGACGGCCCCGGCGCCGAGGAGCCGCACCGGGCCGCGCCAGGCGGCGGGCAGGGCGGGGAGGCCGGCGAACAGGGCGATCTCGGCCAGCACCCCGGTCGCCCAGAGCGCGCCGACCCAGGTCGGCGGGATGCCCTGGCCGGTCCAGTAGATGCTGCCGAACCCGTAGATCGCCCCGTGGCTCGCCTGGATCGCGGCCGCCGCGCCAATGCACAGCCAGAGCCGCCGCGGCAGCCGCGTCCGGCCGTCGCCCGCCGCCGACGGCGGCAGGGCCGCCACCGCGCGGCTGCGCCACGCCACCAGACCCGCGCCGAGGGCGAGGCCGGTCAGGAGCAGCGGCACGGCGAGCCGGCCGCCGAGCGCCGTCAGCAGCAGCCCGCCCGCGAGGTTCGCCAGCAGGAACGCGATGGAGCCCGCCATCCGGATCCGCGCGTAGGTCAGGCGGGCGTCTTGGCGCACGGCCGCGAGCGTCAGGTAGTCGATGCAGGGCACGAGCGGCGCGCCGGCGACCGCGTTGAGCACGACCAGCCCGGCCAGCAGCGGCCACCCGATCCCGGCCGCGGCGGGCATCAGCGCGTAGGTCAGGCTCAAGGCGAGGCTGCCGAGCAGGATCAGCCGCCGGGGCCCGAGGCCGCGGTCGAGGAGGCTCATCAGCGGCGCCGTGGCGGCGATCCGCGTGGCGATCGGCAGGGCGAGGAGGAGACCGATCACCCGGGCATCGAGCCCCAGGGCGTCGAGCCACAGGGGCATGAACGGCATCGCGATGCCGATCTCGGTGAACACCACGGCGTAGAGCAGCGACAGGCGCGCCGGGCCGGACGGGCGGGGCAAGGCGGGTCTCGACGAGCGGGGTGAGCAGGGAGGTGGGACCGGGAAGGCGTCCGTAAGCGCCCGTTAAAGGCCCTCTGTCAAATTCGCCGCGATTGGCGCGCATCGGGGCCGCCGCCGCGCCCGCATTCAGCGTCCAGAGAGGCCCATGTTCGGTTCCGTCAACCCGAGCGCGCACGCTTCGGCCGAGTACGAGGCGATCGAGGCGACGATCAGCGCCAGCGAGCGCGGCCGCTGGTTCCTCGCCGAGTACGCCCGGCGCAACCGGGGCGCCGAGACCGAGGTGCTGCTCGGGGCGATCGCGCGGCTGGAGCGGAGCGTCACCGCCGACCGCGGGCAGGAGGCCTTCGGGCACCTGCGCGGCAATCTCCTCGACATGGCCGACGCGATCAGCCGGACCAAGGGCGAGATCGCGGCGCTCAACACCCCGAACGGCGACGAGACCCGGCTGACGCAGGCGTCCCTCGCCCTCGACGCCATCGTGCGCGAGACCGAGCAGGCCACCTCCGACATCCTCAGCGCCGCCGAGTCGATCCAGGAGGCGGCCTGGACCCTGCGCGAGCACGGGGCCGAAGCGCAGGCCTGCGACGCCCTCGACCGCCACGCGACCGCGATCTACACCGCCTGCTCCTTCCAGGACCTGACCGCGCAGCGCACCGCCCGGATCGTCTACACCCTGCGCTACCTGGAGGACCGGGTCTCCGCGATGATCGCCATCTGGGGCGAGGACGCGGTCCGGGTGCCGCCCCACCGGGGCGCGCGGCCGGCCGGCGAGCCGGCCGATCTGAACCAGAGCGACATCGACCGTTACATCGCCATGGACGTGCCGGCCGTCACGGTGGCGGCCCTCGTGGCCCGCCCCGGCAGCCCGGCGCTGCACGAGGATCTGGTGTTCCTGCCGGTCCAGGCGGAGGCCCGGGCGCCGGAGGCCGAGCCGGAGACAGAGGTCGCGGCCGAAGCGCCGGCCGCGCCGGAGCCGGTGGCAGAGGCCGAGCCGGACGCCGTGTCCGAGCCGGGGGGAGTGGCCGCGCTGGCATTCGCCCCGGAGCCGGACCTCGCCGCGCCGGGGGACGGGTCGGAGGCCGCACCCGAGGCCGGCTTGGAGGCCGGCTCGGAGGCCGATCTGGAAGCGGACTGGGCGGTCGATCTCGAGGCCGCCCCGGAGCCGGAGCCGGCTCCGGAGGTCGCCTCCCTTCCCGTCGCCGATCCGTCCGCCGCGGACGCGCCGGAGCCCGCCACCGCGATCGAGGAGGCGTTCGAGGCGGACGTCGAGGCGGACGTCGAGGAGGACATCGCGCCGGACGTGGTCGACCTCACCTGGGGCGAGACCGTCGCGGCGGCGCCCCAGCCGGCGATGCCGCCGGAGGAGCCGGCCCTGAGCTTCGCCGAGATCGACGCGCTGACGCCGGAGCAGCGGCTCGCGCTCTTCGCCTGACGGGTCCGGCCCGGCGCCGGCGCTCCGGCGCAGTTCGACAGGCGCGCGCCGGCGCGGACCCTGCTATCAGGGGCGCCCCCGGCACCCCCGAGCACGCGCATCCGTGGCCCTGCACCTGATCAAGCTCTGCGTCGGTCCCGCCACCATCGCCGACCTCGAGGCCCGGCAGGCCCGCTTCCGCGCGGAGGCGCTCCGGGACGGACGGCAAGCGGCGCCGTTCCACGTCACCCGCACCCTGCCCAAGCGCCACCGGGAGATCACCGGTCAGGGCTCGATCTACTGGGTGATCCGCGGGACGCTGTCCTGCCGGCAGGCGATCACCGCGATCGAGCCGCTCACCGGGGAGGACGGCATCCCGCGCTGCCGGCTGGTCTTCGATCCCCGGCTCGTCCCGGTGGCGCCCCGGCCTTACCGGCCGTTCCAGGGCTGGCGCTATCTCACGGCGCGCGACGCGCCGGCCGATCTCGGGGCCGAGGCCTCGGGGGACCTCGCCGAGATGCCCGAGGCCCTGCGGCGCGAGCTGGTCGGCCTCGGCCTGCTGTGAGGGCGGGGCGGGTCTCGTCGTCCCCGGTACGACCCGCCGGCGCCGCGAGCGGCCCCGGCGGGATCGGTCCTACGCCCCGTCGAAGCGCCCGCTGGCATGGGCCAGCATGGTGTAGACCTTGCCGGTCTCCGAGGTCAGGTAGGCGTCGGTGCGCTTGGCGTCGCTGTCGTTCTTGACCACGTCGCCGAGCAGGCGCTCGAACTCGCTGACGTAGCGGTCGACGCTGCGGCGGAACTCCGCGTCGGTCCTGTAGCGGCGCTGGATCTCCGCGAAGGTGGCCCGGCCCTGCGGCGTGTAGATCCGCGGGTCGAACAGGTTCGGCTCGCCCCGGCGGTACCGCTCCCACAGGTCGACCGCGGTCCGGTGCTCGATCATCTTGGCGATGTCGGTCGAGATCGTGTCGAGGGCGATCCGCCCGGTCTCGGCGGCCGCCACCGCGGGGCGGCGGGCCGCCGGCGCGGGCGCCGGGGCGGCGGCCGGCGCGTCGGCCGCCGGCTCCTCGTCGTCGTCCAGCGAGGCGCGGGTCAGCAGGTCGGACAGCCAGCCGCGCTTGTCGCCGGCCTGCGCCGGGCGGGCGGGCGCGGACGGGCGCGGCGCCTCGATCTTGGCCGTGGCGGGCCGCGGCGTCGCCGCGGGCGCCGGCAGGGCCGGAGCCGCGGGGGCCGCCGTCGGCATCGCCGGTGCAACCGGGGCCGCGGCGGGCGCCGCCGCCGCGACGGCGCGGCCGCCGCTCTCCGCGACCCGACGCTGGGGCTGCGCCTGCGGCTGGGCGACGTCGACCGAGCGGCCGGAGCGGGAGACCAGGGACGACAGCTCGTTGAGGGCCTTGATCTGGTCCGCCACCACCCGGCGCATCTCGCCGGTGGCGTCCTGCGTCTCGCGCGGCAGCTCGAGGACGCCCTTGGCGAGCTCGGCGCGGGTCGCGTCGAGTTCGCCGCGGATCGAGCCCGCCATCTCGCGCAGGGCCGAGAAGGAATCGCCGAAGCTGGCCTGGGCCTCCTGGAAACCGCTGCGCATCTCGCGGGCCGCCTCCTCGATGACCTGCCGGACGCCCTGAGCGGCCTTCTCGCCCTCGGCGCTGGCGCTGTCCTTCAGATCGGCGAAGGCGCTCGTCACCGAGGCCCCGGCGCCCTGGGCCGACTGGGCCAGGGACTCGCCGACGCTGCGGGCGCGCTCCTCGGCAGCGCGCAGGGTCTGCTCGATGGTCTGGGCCAGGGCGGTGCCGTTCTGCTCCAGGGCGGCGGCCCGGGCCTCGAACGCGGCCAGCGCCTCGGTCAGCTTGGTCTCGCGGCCCGACAGGGCCGAGTCGAGGCGCTCCTCGATGGCCGCCAGGGAGGCCGCGGCCCGGTCGAGGGCCGCCACGTGCGCGGCGGTCTGCTCGCCAAGGGAGCGGCCGCGGCCGTCGAGGGTCTCGGCGAGGCGCGAGGCCTCGCTGAGCGCCCCGTCGGCGGCGCCGCGCAGGGCCTCGACTTGGGCCGAGACGCCGGCGCTGGCCCGGCCGGTCTCGGCGGCGATGCGCTCCAGCGCCCCCTGGACCTGCTCGATCCGGCCGGCGAGACCCTGCTCGATCGCGCCGAGGTTGGTGTCGGCGCCGGCCACGAGGTCGGTCAGCGCCGTGTTGGCGGCCTCGATCCGCTGCAGCAGCGCGCCGAGCTCGCGGCCCATCCGGTCGTTGGTCTCGAACAGCTCCGAGAGCGTGCGGCCCGCGCCGTCCTCGACGGCGGCGCGCAGCAGCTCGGCCGAGGCCCGCGACTGCACGGCCAGCTCCTCGGTCCGCTCCCGCAGGCTCTCAGCGAGCGGCATTCCGGTCTCGGCGAGCGTCCGCTCGATCGCCTCGGCCCGGTCCGACAGGGCCCGCGACAGGTCCATCATCGGCCCGTCGATGGCGCCGCGCAGGCGCTCGACATGGCCCTCCAGGCTATCGCCGACGGCGCGGCCGCTGCCCTCGACGCTGGCGAGCAGCGCGCCGCCGCGCTCCTCGATGGCGCGCACCAGGGTCTCGGCGCTCTCGGCGAGGCGGCGGGACAGGGCCTCGCCGCGGGCGTCGACCAGGGCACCGAGCGCCGTGGCGCGGCGCTCGAACCCGGCCCCGAGGGCCTCGGTGCGGGCGTCGATCAGGCCGGCGAGCGCGGCCTCGCGGCGGCTGAGCGTCTCGGCCAGGGCCGCGTTGTGGGCCTCGACCTGCTCGGCATGGGCGCGGGCCCGCTCGTCGAGGGCGGCGACCAGGGACGCCGTGCGCTCGTCCATGAGGCCCGCGAAGGCCTCGTGGCGGTCGTCGAAGGCGGTGGCCAGGGTGTCGGCGCGCTGCGCCACCAGGGTCGCGAACAGCCGCATGCGGCTGTCGATGCGCTGCGTGAAAGCGTCGGCGCGGGCGTCGACGCCGCGGGCCAGGGCCTCGCTCTGCGCCTCGACGGCCTGCGCCAGGGCCGCGGTGCGGCCCTCGACCACGCCGTCCAGCTCCCGCAGCCGGGCATCGAAGGTCTCCACGAGGGCGCCGGTGCGGCCCTCGACGGCGCCGTCCAGGGCGCGCAGGCGGGCGTCGAACACCTCCACCAGGGCGCCGGTCCGGCCCTCGACGGCACCGTCGAGGGCGCGCAGGCGGGCGTCGAACACCTCCACCAGGGCGCCGGTCCGGCCCTCGACGGCACCGTCGAGGGCGCGCAGGCGGGCGTCGAACACCTCCACCAGGGCGCCGGTCCGGCCCTCGGCGGCCGCCACCAAGGCTTGGCCGCGGTCCTCCAGCAGGCCCTCGATCGCGGCGCGCGCCTGCTCGAAGGTCGCCCGCAGGGTCTCGACGCGCGCGTCGACCCGCTCGGACACGTCGCGGCCGGTGCCCTCGACCAGGGCGCCGAGGCGGTTCTGCACCCGGTCGAACAGGGTCTGCAGCTCGCCCGTCCGCTCCTTGAGGGTCTCGGCGAGGCGGTTCTCGCGCTCCTCGAGCAGGCCGGCGATCGCCGGGTTCACGCCCTCGATCGTGGTCTGGAGCGCCTGCGTGCGGTGCTCGATCGTGCCGGCGATCTGTCGGCCGCGGGTGTCCACGAGGCGGTCGATCTCGCCCTGCGCCCGCTCGAACAGGCCCTGGAGGTCGGACAGGCGGGCGTCCAGCAGGTCCGCCATCTGGGCGGGCGCCGCGTCGAGGGTCGTGCGCAGGCCCTCGGTCCGGGCCGCGATGGCGTCGGCGACCTCCTGGCCGCGCCCGTCCACGAGGTCGCGCAGGCCGGCCTGGGCCTCCTCGAACAGGGTGTGGAGGCGCTGCGTGCGGGCGTCGAGGGTGGCGGCGAGCTGGCGCTCGCGGGTCTCCACCAGCGCCGAGACGGCGGCGGGCGCCTCCTCCAGCACCGCGCGGAGGGACTGGATGCGGGCGTCGACCGCGGCGGCGAAGCGGCCGCCGCCGCCCTCGACCACGCCGTCGAGGGCCGACTGGGCCTCCTCGAACAGGGTGCGCAGGGCCTGGGCCCGGGCGGTGAGGGTGTCGGCGAGGCGGTTGCCGCGGCCGTCGACCAGGCTCTCGAGGTGGCCCAGCCGCTCGTCGAACAGGCTGCCGAGCTGGCGGGTGCGGTCGTCCAGGGCGCCGGTGGCGGAGCCGAACGCGCCCTCCAGGGCGGCGACCATCGCCTGCCCGCGGCCGTCCAGCGCCTCGTGGATCGGGCCCATCCGGCCGTCCAGGGTGGCGGCCAGGGTGCCGGCATGGTCGTCCAGCAGGACGCGGATCTGGTTGGTGCGGTCGTCCAGCAGGGTGTGGACCGAGCGGACGCCCTCGTCGAGGAGGCCGCTGATGTCGGCCGTGCGGCTCGACAGGGTGTGGCCCAGGCGGCCCTCGCCGGCATCGAGCATCCGCTCGGCGTCGGCGATGGTCTGCTGGAGCTTGGCGAGCACACTCTCGCCGCGCTGGTCGATGAGCTCGGCCAGCGAGGTGCCGCCGCGGTCGAGCAGGCGGGCGAGCTCGGTGATCCGGCCGCCGATCGCCCCGAACACGGCGCGGCCCTTCTCGTCGAGCTCGCCCGACATGGCGGCGATGCGCTCGTCGATCAGGCGGCCGATGAGGTCGGCGCGCTCCGCGAAGGCCGCGTGCACGGCCTCGGTGCGGGCCGCCAGCGCCGCGTCGGCGTTCTCGGTGCGCTCGTCCACCAGGCGGATCATCGAATCCGCGCGGTTCGCCAGCGCGGCCTCGAGGCCGCGGGTGGCCTCCTCGATGGTGCCGGTGAGGGCGCGGACGCGCTCGGCCATGGCGCCGTCGAGGCCGCCGGTCCGGTCGGCGATCATCGCCACGAGGTCGCGGGTCCGGCCGGCCAGCTCCTCGTCCACCGCCCGGGTGCGCGCCTCGATCAGGCGGATCGCCTCGAAGGCCTGGACGCCGAAGCTCTCGTCCACGAGGCGGGCGCGGGCGTCCAGGGTCTCGGCGATCGCCTGCAGGCGGCCGATGACGCCGGTGTCGAAATGGCCGGCGCTCTCCTCGATCCGCCGGGCGATCTCGCCCGTGTGGCGGGCGATGTCCTGGCCGAGCCCGGAGGTGCGGCCCTCCAGCATCTCCATCAGGCCGCGATGGCCCTCGGCCATGACGCGGGCCATCTCGTCGGTCCGGGCGCGCAGCGCGTCGTCCACGGCGTTCGCGCGGCTGCCGAGATGGTCGTCGATCTGGCCGACCAGCGCCGCCACGGCGGCCGCGATGGCGGCGGCCCGCTCGGCCGAGCGCGTCTCCAGGCCGCCGAGATGGGTCTCGATCAGGCTGCCGGCCTCGCGGGCCCGGGTGGCGATCGTCTCGGCGACGGCCTCGCCCTTGCCGGTGAGGAGGCGGTCCATCTCCTCCAGCCGGGCGCCGACGGTCTCGCCCAGCGCGGCGGTGTCGCGGTTGATCCGGTCAGCCAGGATGTCGCCGCGGGCGATGGTCTCCTGCAGGGCGGCGAGGCGGTTGCCCAGCGTCTCGTCGATCGCCCGGACCCGGCCGTCGGCGGTCTCGGCGAAGCTCGCGCCGGTCTGGCTGAGGGTGTCGGCGATGCGGGCGCCCTGGCTCGCCACGGCGAGCACGATGTCGCGGCCGGTGCCGCTGATCCGGGCCTGGGTCTCGTCGGCGTGGCCGGCGAGCAGCTCGGCGACGCTCCGGCCGTGCTCGCCGAAGGCCGCCTCCATCTCGCCGATCCGGGCGGCGAGGTCGGCCGAGATCGCGCGGGCGGCCTCGGCGAGGCTGCCGGTGGCGTCGCCGGTCCGGGCGGCGAGCTCGCGGTTGAGATCGTCCAGGGCGGCGCGGACCGCCGCGACGGCGTCCGTGCCGCGGGCGCCGAGCTCGGTGCCGGCCCGGTCGGCGGCGTCGCGGAACCGGGCGGTGAGGATCGCGGTCTCGGCCTCGACCGCGCCGGTGACCTCGCCGGAGGCGTTGCGCAGGGTGTCCAGGGCCGCGGCGAGCCGGGCGGCGGCGTCCCGCGTCTGCGTCTCGGCGGCCTGGCTCGCCTGATCGGCGGCGGCCCGCAGCGCGGCGGCCGCCTCCTCGGTCCGCGCCGACAGGGCGGCGGCGGAATCCGCGACCCGGCGCTCGAACACCCGCACGGCCTCGAGGGTCCGGGCCTCGACCGCGCCGGTGGCGTCCTCGGCCGTGCCGCGCAGGGCATCGGTGGCCGCCTCGGCCCCGCGCCGGAGCGCCGCGACCGCCTCGGCGGTGCGGCCGTCGATCTCGCCCGACAGGCCCTCGACGGTGCCCCGCAGCGACTGGACCGCGGAGGAGGCCCCCGTCTCGAAGCCCCGGCCCAGGGCCGCGAAGGCGGCCTCGAGGTTGGCCGCGACCGTCTCGGTCCGGTGCGCGATGCTGCCGCCGGCCTGCTCGGCCGCCGCCGCGACCCGGTGCTCGAGGTCCGCGGCCCGGACCGTCACGGTCTCGTCGAGGCGCGCCGCGATGCCGTCCATCCGCTCGGCGAGGGCGCCGCCGCGCTCCGACAGGGCCTCGGCGATCCGCTCGGCGGTGCCGACGAGGTCGTCGCGCACGGCGCCCGCGCGGGCCGCCAGGGTCTCGCCGGCGCCGCTGGCGGCGAGCGCCAGGGCGGCCTGGGCGTCGCGCCCGCGGCCCTCGATCGTCTCGGCGACCGACAGGCCGGCACTCTCGATCTCGGCGCGCAGCGCGAGGCCGCGGCCGGCGATGTCCTGGGTCAGGGCCGAGCCGGTCTCGGCGAAGCGGGCGGTGATCTCGGCGCCCATGGCGCCGAAGCGCTCGGTCAGCTCCGAGCCGCGCGACAGGAAGGCGGATTCGAGCCCCGTCACGGAGCGCTCGAAGGTCTCGCGCACCGTGCCGGCCTGGCGCTCCAGCGCGTCGCTCACGCGGCTGCCGGTCTCCTCCAGGGTCCGGGTGAGGGCGCCGGCATTCTCCGACAGGCGCTCGGCCAGGGCGGTGCCGGCGGCCTGGAAGGCGCCGGTCGCCGTGCCGGCGCGGTCCTCGAAGCTGCGGGTCAGGGTCTCGCCGACCTCCTGGAAGCTGCCGCGCACCTCCTGGCTGGTGGCCGCCAGCGTGTCGATCAGGTCGCTGCCGCGGGCGGTCATCAGGTTGACCACCCGGTCGCCGGCCTCGCCCAGGGAGGCGGTGATCGCGGCGCCGCGGGTCTCCAGCGCGCCGGTCACGCGCTCGCCCGCGCCGGTCACCGCGGAGACGATCCGGTCGGAGGCACCCTCCAGGTCCTGGCTCAGGCTCTGGTGCGACCCGGTGATGGCGCTGCGCACCCGCTCGGCGTTGGTGACGATCGCCTCGCGCTGGGCCACCAACTCGTCCACGAGGGAGCGGATCCGGATCTCGTTGTCGGAATAGGCCCGCTCCAGGGTGGCGATCTCGCCGCGCACCAGGGTCTCCAGCTCGCCGGCCCGGGCGAGCGCCCGCTCGACGCCGTCGCCCACCGCCGCCACCTCGCGGCGCACGGTCTGCGACATGGTCAGGACCGCGTCGGTGGAAAAGCTCTCGGGCTCGGCCAGGCGCACCGCGACCTCGCCGACCGCGCGGGCGACGAGGCGCATCTCCTGGGCGCGCACCGCCAGCATGGCGGCGATCACGAACAGCACCACCGGGCCGAACAGGGCCGCGGCGCCGACGCTCGCCTGGAGGGCCGAGAGGCCCGACAGGACGGCGCGCAGGTCGCCGTCGGACTTCGACCACGCGATCAGCACCAGGGCGCCGATCCAGACCGCGCCGGCCGCGAGGGCGAGCAGGTAGGGCTTGGGCGAGGAGCGCACCCGCAGGGTCTGCTGCAGGATGCCGATGTTGCGCCGGTCGTCGTTGGCCACGAGCGAGCGGTCGGGGGGCAGGAGGCCGCCCTCGCGGCGGGGGCGGTCCAGGCCCGGCGGCGGCAGGTCGGAGGCGAGCGGCGGGTCGAGGTCGAGGCGCGGCGGCATGGTCCGGCCGGCGTCGAGACCGCCGTCGCGCAGCGGGTCGGCGTCACCGACATCGGGCAGGCGCGGCTCGGCGCGACCGTCGGTGCCGTTCGGCGTCAGGGCGTCGAGGTTCAGCGCCTGCTCGATCGCAGAGAGCGCGGCCTCGGCCGGGTCCTTCAGCTTCTTCTCGGTCGCCATACAACGCCTCGTTACACGGGTTCACCGGCGCCTGGAGAGGCTTGAGCCGGAGACGCAACGCCCCGTTTACCATTACAAGACTAAACTCGGGCAGCGACTGCCGATACCCGAGCCCTCGACCGGCCCCAGAAAAGGTTAACCGAATGGTTACCGGGCCCGTCGCTCGCCGCCTCCACCATCCTGCCGCAGGGGAGGGGTCTGGCGCGATCCCCACCCGGCGAATCAGGGGGTGAATTGTGTGGATCAGATCCGCAATCCCCGACGAATCCGGATGCCGGGAGCCCGAACATGCAGGCCATCGACCCCGCGGAACTCGAGGCCCAGACCGGCGGCGACGCCGACCTGGCCCGTGAGGTCCTGGAGCTGTTCGCCGGCCAGTGCCGGTCGATCCTGCCGCGCCTCGCCGACCCGGCCCTGCCGCGGGCGCAGCGCGCCGACCTCGCCCACACCCTGAAGGGCTCGGCCGCGGGCGTCGGGGCGATCCACGTGCGGGCGCTCGCGGACGCCGCGGAGACGCGCCTGCGCGCCGGCGCCGGGGCGGTGCCGGTCGACGACCTCGCGGCCGCGGTCGCGCGGGCGCTGGCGGAGATCGCGGAGGCGCGCGCCTGACGGTGTCGCCCAATGCGGCGATCGATCCGGGACCGGTGTCTAATGCCGCGCTTGCATTCCGCGTTTCCAGCCGCCAAGCAGGCACGCCGCCCGTCGGACAGATTGCGCTCGACGCGAGCCCGGAGCCCCCAGCATGCCCAAGATCACCTACGTCGACCACGCCGGGACGGAACGGACCGTCGAAGGCAGCGTCGGCGCGACCGTGATGGAGACGGCTATGCGCAACAACGTCCCGGGCATCGACGCGGAGTGCGGGGGCGCCTGCGCCTGCGCCACCTGCCACGTCTACGTGGCCGACGCCTGGATCGACACGGTCGGCAAGGCGCAGGACATGGAGCAGGACATGCTGGATTTCGCCAGCGACGTCCGCGAGAATTCCCGCCTCTCCTGCCAGATCAAGATCACGCCGGCGATGGACGGCCTCGTGGTGACGACGCCGTCCCAGCAGGGCTGAGACGGAAACCGTCTCGGTCGCGCGATCCCCGCCCGTCCTCGCGAGCGCAGCGAAGCGACCCAGGGTGGCGCGACGTCCGCGTATGCGGCGCTGCTGGATCGCTTCGCTGCGCTCGCGAGGACGGCATCGCCTCCGGTCGCATCGCGCTGTGAGGCCGTAAAGGCACCTGTCATCGCACCAGCGCCCGCGCCGCCGCGTCGAGCCCCTCCAGGGTGAGGGGGAACATCCGGCCGGCGACCAGCCGCTGCATCATGCCGATCGACTGGGTGTAGCCCCAGTGCGTCTCGGGCACCGGGTTCAGCCACGCCGCCTTCGGGAAATGGTCGAGGAGCCGCTGCATCCAGGTGGCGCCCGCCTCCTCGTTCCAGTGCTCCACGGAGCCGCCGGGCGTCGCGATCTCGTAGGGGCTCATCGAGGCGTCACCCACGAAGACGAGCCGGTAGTCGCTGCCGTAGGTGCGGATCACGTCGAGGAGCGGCGTCTTCGCCTCGTGGCGCCGCCGGTTCTCGGTCCAGACCGCCTCGTAGGGGCAGTTGTGGAAGTAGTAGTGCGCGAGGTGCTTGAACTCCGAGCGCGCCGCCGAGAACAGCGCCTCCGCCTGCTCGATGTGCCAGTCCATCGAGCCGCCGACGTCCAGGAACAGCAGCACCTTCACGGCGTTGCGCCGCTCCGGCCGCAGCTTCACGTCGATGTAGCCCTGGCGGGCGCTCGCGCGGATCGTGCCGTCGAGGTCGAGTTCCTCCGCCGCGCCGGTCCGGGCGAAGCGGCGCAGGCGCCGCAGCGCCAGGCGCATGTTGCGCGCGCCGATCTCCCGGTCGTCGTCGAGGTCCTTGAACTCGCGCTTGTCCCAGACCTTCACCGCCCGGAAGTTGCGGTTCCCGTCCTGGCCGATGCGGATCCCCTCGGGGTTGTAGCCGTAGGCGCCGAAGGGCGAGGTGCCGCCGGTCCCGATCCATTTCGAGCCGCCCTGGTGGCGCCCCTTCTGCTCGGCGAGGCGCTGCTTCAGGGTCTCGAACAGCTTGTCCCAGCCGAGCGCCTTCAGCTCCGCCCTCTCGGCCTCGGTCAGGTACTTCTCGGCGAGCTTCCTGAGCCATTCCTCCGGGATCGCGGCGGGCTCGACCGCCTCGCCCAGGGTCTCCAGCCCCTTGAACACCGTGCCGAACACCCGGTCGAACCGGTCGAGATGCGCCTCGTCCTTCACGAGCGCGGTGCGCGACAGGAAGTAGAACGCCTCGACGTCGTGCTCCGCGAGGCCACGGTCCAGGGCGCCGAGCAGGGTCAGGTACTCCTTCAGGGAGACGGGGACCTTGGCGTCCCGGAGGGCCGTGAAGAACTGCAGCAGCATGCCGGGAGAACGCGCCAGCCGGGCGTCCGGGTCAAGCCCGCGCGAATCGGTCGGCGCGCCGCCGAGCGTGGCAGGACTTTTCCGAAGGACTTCCGAGTCTTCGCCGATGGTCGACAAGATTCAGCCCCGTCGGCAGCGCCGATTCCGGCGCCCAAACGAGTCTCTCCGACCCGATGGGACTCATAACCTGGGCATAAGTCGTCGAATCTGTTGATATGTGACCGGACAAGCCTCGCCCAGTCACTCAATCGGTCATGGGAATCGCTCAACTCGGGACATCGAGTGTGTGCGGACGCGGCAGCGCGGCCGACACGGAGCTAGCGAGGAGACCTGCGATGGCGGTCATCCTGCGGAATCTGACGGAATTCAAGCGGTTTCTCGGGAAGCCGGGGGCGACGATTCAGCTGGTGCGCAACACCTTCATGGACCGCCAGCCGGAGGCGACCCGGGACGCCTACCGCGACAAGGGCATGTACGCCCCGCGGGCGGTGCAGGCCCTGTCGCGCAAGGCCGCGGTCTTCACCCTGCGGGGCTATCCCGGGACGGTCTGGCTCTACTGGGACAAGGGCGCCCGCGGCTGGCGCTTCTCCGGCGACACCGTGACGGTGCCCCTGGTCACCGGCCTCGGGCCGGCGGACGAGCTGGTCTACCGGTGCAGCTTCGCCGACGGGTTCGAGCCGGCGCCGCGCAGCCGCGCGGCGCGGCGGGCCAAGCACGAGGACGCGCACCCGGTCCTGATCTGAGCGGGGCCTCCGGGACCTCCGCTCGGATCTCCCGCCTCAGGCCGCCCCCTCAGGCCGCCCCCTCAGGCCTCCTGGCCGGCCGCCTCCTGGCGCTCGGGCTCCCGCTTGACCGGGGCCTTGCCGAGTGCCTTCCCGACGGTCCGGCGGGCCCGGAAGATCGGCTTCGACTCGCCCTCGCGCTTCTTCAGCAGGGCGCGGTACTCGTCCCGCCGCTCGTGGATCGACGCGATCACCAGCCCCATCGGCACGCCGACATCGACCAGCACGGCCTCCGACAGCTGCAGCGAGGCCTCGATCGTCTCCGGCACCGCGTCGTCGACGCCGAGCTCGTAGAGCGAGGAGGCGTGGCGGGCGTCGCGGGCCCGGGCCACGATGGTCAGGTCCGGCCGCTCGGCGCGGGCCGCCGCCACCGCCGCCTCGACGGCGCGGGGATTGTCGAGGGTGACGACCAGCGCCCGGGCCGTGGCGATGTCGCAGCGGCGCAGCATCTCGGTGTTGCCGCTGTCGCCGAAATAGACCGGCGCCCCGGCGCGGCGCTGCTCGGCCACCCGCGCGGCGTCGGAATCGAGGGCGATGTACGGGATCTTGTGCCGCTCCAGCATCTCGCCGACCTGCCGGCCGACGCGGCCGAACCCCGCGACGATCACCCGGTTCCCCACGCGCTCCGGCACCGGCTCCGCCTTGGCGGTGGCCTGGGCGCTGGCGGTCGCCCGCAGCTTGAGCCGGCGGCCGACGGCGGCGAGCGCCGGGATCATGATCATCGTGACCGTGGTCACCACGAGGGCCGCCGCGCCGACCTCCTCCGGCACCAGGCCGGTGGCCATGGCGCCGCCGATCAGCACGTAGGCGAACTCGCCGCCCGGACCGAGGAGGAGCGCCGTCTCCAGCGCCACCGGCCGGGGGATCTTCAGCACGGGGGCCGCCATCATCACCACGGCGGCCTTGATCAGGACCAGCGCCAGCGACAGGCCGATGATCGCCCCCGGCGTCGCCATCAGCTGCGCCGGGTCGAGGTTCATGCCCACCGAGACGAAGAACACGCCGAGCAGCAGGCCCTTGAACGGGTCGATCGTCGCCTCGATGGCCCGGCGGTACTCGGTTTCGGCCAGCAGCAGGCCGGCCACGAAGGCGCCGAGCGTCATCGACAGGCCGCTCGCCGCCGCGGTCAGCGCCGTGCCGACGATGACCAGCAGGCAGGCGGCCATGAACAGCTCGGTGGAGCGCGTGCGCGCCACGAGCTGGAACAGCGGGCGCAGGGCGAGGCGGCCCGCCACCACGATCAGGGCCAACGCGACGGCGGCTTGGCCCAGCGCCAGGGCGAGGGCCCAGCCCTTGTCGCCGCCGTCGTCGCGGCCGAGCACCGCGATCGCGAACAGGGCCGGGGCCACCGCCAGGTCCTGGAACAGCAGCACCGCGAAGCTCGTGCGCCCGGTCGGCGCGTTCAGCCGCTTCTGCTCGGCGAGGACCGGCAGGACCACCGCGGTCGATGACAGCGCGAGGCCGATGCCGACGATCACCGCGCCGGTGAGCGGCACGTTGAGCCCGTAGAGGATCGCCCCGAGGATCAGCGCGGAGCAGCCCACCTGCAGGGAGCCGAGGCCGAAGACCAGCCGGCGCAGCACCCGCAGGCGCTCCCACGACAGCTCGATCCCGATCATGAACATCAGGAAGATCACGCCGAACTCGGCGAGGTGCGAGATCTCGGCCCGGTTGCCGATGGTGAAGAGGTGCACGGAGGGATAGGTGTCGGCTAGCCGGCCGAGGCCGAAGGGTCCGAGCAGGGCCCCGGCGCCGATGAAGCCGAGCACCGGCGAGATCCGCAGGCGGTGGAACAGCGGCACCACGATGCCCGCTGTGACGAGAAACAGGATCGCTTCCTTGTAGGAGCCGGCGTGGACCTCTGGCATCGGCGGCGGATCGAACCTCGTCTCTCGGGGGTGGGGAGCGCCGCTCACGGCCGCGCGATCATGGGTCGGCGGCGCCCCCGGGGCAACCGGGTTCCGGCCGCGATCGACCCCGCGGATGTGCGTTCCGACACAAGCCGGATACAGGCGCGGGTGAGACATTTCGGTCACCGGCACGCGGGATGCGGACGGCATCCAAAGGAGGCATGCGGTGAAGGCGTGCAACGCGGCCCAAAATCGGCACAATGCGCGCATACACGCCTGAGTTAACCGGGGGTTAAGCTCGGCCGGGCTCGGCCCGGAACTGGACCGGATGGATGCGACGAGGCCGATGATCTCCATCAAATCGATATTTGCCGGTCCGGCAGCGCCCCCCAGCCGCGACCTCGAGCGCGAGAAGCGCGAGTGGAAGCTCGAGTCGGACCGCTGGCGGCACCAGCGCCACGTCGAGAAGGGCTACCGCATCAAGTGGGGCTACGTGGCGATCGCGTACCTCGTCGAGTTCATGGTGATCGGCGCCTCGCTCTGGGGCGCGTGGCTGTTCGCGGGCGTCTACAGCGACGGCGACTGGCACGCCTTCTACTTCATGCTGCTGGCGCCGCTGGTCTACGCCGCGGTCGAGCTGTGCCGCGTGCCGCTCGGCATCCTGGCCCGGACCCAGCGCTCCTACTTCGTGCGCGGCCTCGCCGTGCTGGGCATCATCTTCGCGGCGGGCGTGACCACCAAGTCGGTGTCGCAGCTCGGCGAGATGATGTTCCATCCCCGCCTGATGGAGGCGGCCCGGACCAAGACCGCCCTGAAGGACGCCCAGGCCGACCGCGCCACGATCGGCGACCGGATCAAGGCGGCCGACGAGCGCGTGGCGCAGTACACGGCCGAGCTCGACCAGATCGAGAAGCGCTCCGCCGACAACGCCCAGCAGCTCGCCGGCCTCCCGGCCCAGCGCTGCGAGCGGGTCTTCGGCACCAACAGCAAGGGCCGGAAGTACCAGAACCTGAAATGCGTGGCCGATCCCCGCGTCGCCGCCCTGTCGCAGGGCGTCGCCAAGGCGTCCGCCGACCGCGCCGGGATGATCAAGGACCTGGAGGAGGCCCGCAAGGCGCGCGCCGCCCTCGATCCGGGCGCCGCCGACCGGCGCGTGGCCGATGCCGAGCAGGGCTACCGGAACGCGGTCAACCGCTCGCAGCTCCACTCCTTCACCGCCATGGTCTACGGCGTCGACCCGATCGACGTGACCGAGAGCCAGGTCCACGCCTTCCTGCGGATCTTCGTGTTCCTGCCCGCGGTCTGCGCCGCCTTCGCGTCGACGATCCTGGCGCTCTGCGCGGTCTCGACCCGCCGGACCTTCATGGACGAGGACGATCTCGGCGCCGCCGTGAACCCGGAGGCGGCCCCCTACATGCTCGACGCGATCGCCGACGCCCTGCGCTCGCACCCCGAGCCGATCCTGCCGCGCGCCGCCAACGCGTCGGGCGCGGTGATCCCGATGAACCGGCCGGCCCAGGGCCAGCAGGCGCTGCCGAACCAGACCCATCCGGGCCCGACCCTCCCTGCCGCTGGAGCCGGCGCATGAACTACGTCGCGAGCGGGACCCCCGAGAACATCGCCCTCGCCCAGCAGGTGAATTCCCGCCTGCGGGCGGATTCGAGCTACGTCGCGGCCCGGGCCTTCCTGTTCCGGGCGCTGGGCTTCGGCGCCTTCGCGTGCCTCGCGGGCATCGGCGTCGGCGCGGCGGCCTACGGCTGGGCGACGCTGAACCAGTTCGACACCGCCGCCGAGAAGATCGCCGCCGCCATGCAGGCGGCGCTCTCGGACGTGACCCTGAAGACCAAGGGCGAGGTCACGCTCACCGACAACACCCTCAAGCTCGAGGGCCTGCCCAAGGCGCCGGCGACGCCGACGCCCACCAAGGCGCAGCTCGGCAACGACGCCGCCCCGGCCTCCAAGGCCGCGGTGAACACGACCTTCACGGTGTTCAAGCAGGTGCCCTACCTCGACGGGCAGATCGTGACCGGCTGGAACTTCAAGGACAGCGCCGAGCAGCCCTACCAGCAGTACTGCTACTTCTCCCGCCGCTCCAACGAGGCGAAGGGCCAGGTCGAGATCAAGATCGACCTCGCCATGGACGGCAAGACCCTGCCGCAGCCGCAGAAGTCGGACGTCAACCTCGAGATCCTCGCCCGGAACTGCGTCTGGCACGAGAAGGGCTGAGATCGCTCGCGGCGCCACCGTCCTTGCGAGCGAAGCGAAGCAATCCAGAGTAGCGCCACGCCTCCGGACGTCCCGCTGCTCTGGGTCACTTCCCTTCGCTCGTGATGACGGCGTGGACCGTTCGGTGGGCGCATCAGCCGGCACCGACTGGGACGGCCGGGAGGGCTCGGCGCTTGCGGCCCGGCGGCGCGGCGCGCTACCCCTTGGCCCGAGCCCCTCTCTCCGAGACCGCGATGCGCTTTTCCGGAACCGAGACCTACGTCGCGACCCCCGACCTCACCGCGGCGGTCAACGCCGCCGTGGTCCTGGAGCGGCCGCTCCTCGTGAAGGGCGAGCCCGGGACCGGCAAGACCGTGCTGGCCGAGGAGATCGCCAAGGGCTTGGGCGCGCCGCTGATCGTCTGGAACATCAAGTCGACCACCAAGGCGCAGCAGGGGCTCTACGAGTACGACGCGGTCTCGCGCCTGCGCGACTCCCAGCTCGGCGACCCCCGGGTCTCGGACATCTCCAACTACATCCGGCGCGGCAAGCTCTGGGAGGCGTTCACCGCGCCCGAGCGCCCGGTCCTGCTCATCGACGAGATCGACAAGGCCGATATCGAGTTCCCCAACGACCTGCTGACCGAACTCGACCGGATGGAGTTCCACGTCTACGAGACCGGCGAGACCGTGAAGGCCGGGCGCCGGCCGATCGTGATCATCACGTCGAACAACGAGAAGGAGCTGCCGGACGCGTTCCTGCGCCGCTGCTTCTTCCACTACATCAAGTTCCCCGATTCCGAGACGCTGCAGCGCATCGTCGACGTCCACTATCCGGGCATCAAGCACCGCCTCGTCGAGGAGGCCCTGCGGACCTTCCTGGCGATGCGCGAGGTCCCGGGCCTCAAGAAGAAGCCCTCGACCTCGGAGCTGCTCGACTGGCTGAAGCTCCTCGTCTCCGAGGACATCGCCCCCGAGACCCTGCGCGAGCAGGACGGCCGCAAGCTGATCCCGCCGCTGCACGGGGCGCTGCTGAAGAACGAGCAGGATGTCAGCCTGTTCGAGAAGCTGGCCTTCATGATGCGCCGGGACCAGCGCGGCGGCTGAGGCCGGACGGACGACCCGAGGATTCCCGCGAGAGGAACCCGGGGCAGGGACAGGAGCGTGCGGCATGGGCGAGATCGCGATCGTCGGCGGCGGCGTGATGGGGCACGGCATCGCCCTGGTGCTGGCGCTCGCCGGCCACGGCGTGCGGATCACCGACACGCGGCCCGAGACCCGGGCGCGGATCCCCGGCCTGATGGAATCCGCCCTCGCGACCCTGCGGGAGGCCGGCGCCGCCCCGGAGGGCTGGGATGCCGCGCGGCTGGCCCGGGCCGTCCGGGTCGAGGCGGCGCTCGACGCGGCGGTCTCGGGCGCCGGCCTCGTGATCGAAGCGATCACCGAGAACCCGGAGGCCAAGCGCGCGCTCTTCTCCGAGCTGGACCGGCTCTGCCCGGCCGACGCGATCCTCGCCAGCAACACCAGCTACCTCGACGTCTTCCCGCTGATCCCGGAGCGCCGGCAGGCGCGGGCGCTGATCCTGCACTGGTACACGCCGCCCTACATCGTCGACCTCGTCGACGTGGTGCCGGGGCCCGGCACGGACCCGGCGGTCGTCGCCGCCATGGCCGAGTTCGTGCGCGGCCTGGGCCAGGTCCCGATCGTGCTGAAGCGCTTCATCCCGGGCTACGTCGCCAACCGCATCCAGCAGGCGATCAGCGCCGAGGTGTTCCGGCTCCTCGACGAGGACGTCGCCGCGCCGCGGGACATCGACGACGCGATCGTCCACGGGCTCGCCCTGCGCATCCCGATCCTCGGCCACCTCGCCAAGGCGGACTTCACCGGCCTGGAGCTGACGCAGCGGGCGCTCGCCAACGGCAGCTACGTGCCGCCGCCCCCGCGCACCCGCTCCGAGACCCTCGACGCCCTCTGCGCCGCCGGCCGGACCGGGGTGATGGCCGGCAAGGGCTACTTCGACTGGGGCGGGCGGCCGCCGGAAGAGCTGTTCCGCGAGCGCGACCGCAAGCTCCTGGCGCTCAAGGCGGCGATGGCCGGGATCGGCCGGATGGAGGGATCATGATCGGAGCGGACCTGTCCGGACGGCGCGTCCTCGTCACCGGAGCCTCGTCGGGGATCGGGCTCGCGACCGTCGCGATCTTCGCCCGCAACGGCGCCACCGTGGCGCTGAACCACCTGCCGGACGATCTCCGCGGCCCCGAAGAGGCCGCCCGGCTCGCCGGAGCCGGATTCGCGGTGATCGCGCTGCCCGGCGACGTGTCGCGGGCGGGCGAGGCCGAGGCGATGGTTGCGGCCGGCATCGACCGGCTCGGTGGCCTCGACGTGCTCGTCAACAATGCCGGCACTTCGGGCACGACCACGCCCATCGCCTTCGAGGACCTCGACGCGATGACCGAGGATTTCTGGGCCACGATCCTGGCGACCAACCTGCTCGGGCCGTTCCGCTGCGCGAAGGCCGCGGCCGCGACCCTCAAGGCGAGCCGCGGCGCCATCGTCAACACCGCGTCGGTGGCCGGCCTCGGGCGGCGCGGCTCGTCGGTCGCCTACTCGGCGAGCAAGGCCGGGCTGATCAACCTCACCCGCAGCCTCGCCCGGGCCCTGGCGCCGGACGTGCGCGTCAACGCGGTGGCGCCCGGCCTCGTCGCCACGCCCTGGACCGAGCCCTGGTCGGAGGAGCGCAAGGCCTCGACCGTGGGGCGCACCATGCTCGGCCGCATGGCCCGCCCGGAGGACATCGCCGAGACGATCTTCTTCCTGGGCGCGGGCGCGGCCTACATCACGGGCGAGACCATCACGGTCGACGGCGGAGCGATCTGACGCGCGGGGAGCACACACATGGCGAGCACCACCGTCATCACCTGCGCCCTCACGGGCTCCTTCGACACGCCGCGGAAGAACCCGGCCGTGCCGGTGAGCCCGGAGGCGATCGCCCGGTCGGCCCTCGAGGCCGCCGCCGCCGGGGCGGCCGTGGTCCACATCCACGTCCGCGACCCCGAGACGGCCGCGCCGAGCATGGAGCTCGCCCATTACCGCGAGGTGGTGGAGCGGATCCGCGAGAAGAACGACGCCGTGATCCTCAACCTGACCACGGGGGCGGGAGGCCGGTTCGTGCCGGGCGACCCCGACCCGTCGGTCGCCGGCCCGGGCACGACCTTCGTGGGACCGGAGGCCCGCACCCGGCATGTCGGGGCGCTGCGGCCGGAGATCTGCACCCTCGACATCGCCACGATGAATTTCGGCGAGCACCTGTTCCTCAACACCCCCGGCCACCTGCGGGCGATGGCGGGCCACATCCGCGACGCGGGCGTGAAGCCCGAGATCGAGGTGTTCGATCTCGGCCAGATCGAGCTGGCCCGGCACCTGATCGCCGAGGGGCATCTGGCGCGCCCGCCGCTGTTCCAGATCTGCCTCGGCATCCCCTGGGGGGCGCCCGCGACGCCGGAGGCCCTCGTGGCGATGCGCGCCCGACTGCCGGAGGACGCGGTCTGGTCGGCCTTCGGCATCGGCCGGGAGGAGTTCCCGATCCTCGCGGTCGCCGCCGGCATGGGCGGCAACGTCCGCGTCGGGCTGGAGGACAACCTGTACCTGTCCCGGGGCACGCTCGCGCCGAGCAACGCCGCCCTGGTGGAGAAGGCGGTGAGCCTGCTGGCCCACATCGACCGCGAGCCGGCCACGCCCGATCAGGCGCGGGCGATTTTTGGACTGACGCCGCGGGGCGGTTGAGAGGCCGATCGCCGCCGCTCACCCGTCATCGCGCGCGCAGCGAAGCGACCCAGGGCAGCGCGACCTCGGCGAGCGTGGTGCTGCTGGATTGCTTCGCTCTGCTCGCAAAGACGGCGGTGCCGTCTCGGGCGGGGAGGGCTGCCCCTGACGGATCGCCGGCATCCTCACGCGCACCCGTTCCAGCCGCGGACCGCCACGGATACTCTGCCTTCGGAAGCAGCCCGAGCGGCGATCAACGCCGCCGGGTGGACACGACAGGGAGAGAGACATGACGCTCCGCCACCGCGCCGCGGCGCTGCTCGGGAGCTTGTGCGCGCTCGGCGCCGGCGCGGCGCTCGCGGCCGACCTCGTGCCGGTGAAGATCGGCGTGCTGAACGACCGCTCCGGCGTCTACTTCGACTCCACCGGCGAGGGCTCGGTGGTGGCCGCCCGCATGGCGGTCGAGGATTTCAAGCCGGAGGAACACGGGCTGAAGGTCGAGGTCGTCGCCGCCGACCACCAGAACAAGCCCGATGTCGGCGCCTCGATCACCCGGCAATGGTACGACCGCGACGGCGTCGACGCGGTGTTCGACGTGCCGACCTCCTCGGTGGCGCTCGCCATCGCGCAGATCACCAAGGAGAAGAACAAGGCGTTCATCAACTCGGGCGGCGGCACCGCCGACCTCACCGGCCCGGCCTGCACGCCCAACACCGTGCACTGGACCTACGACACCGCGGCGCTGGCCAACGGCACCGGCAAGGCCATCCTCAAGCGCGGCGGCAAGTCCTGGTACTTCATCACCGCCGACTACGCCTTCGGCCTCGCCCTGGAGCGCGACACCAAGGCGGTGGTGGAGAAGAACGGCGGCAAGGTCGTCGGCGGCGTGCGCACGCCGTTCCCGAACCCGGACTTCTCCTCGTTCCTGCTCCAGGCCCAGGCCTCGGGCGCGCAGGTGATCGGGCTCGCCGATGCCGGGCTCGACGCCGCCAACGCCATCAAGCAGGCGCACGAGTTCGGCATCCGCCAGGGCGGCCAGACCCTCGCCGCCCTGCTGATCGCCATCACCGACATCCACTCGCTGGGCCTGGACGTGGCGCAGGGCCTCGCCTTCACCGCCTCGTTCTACTGGGACCTCAACGACGGCACCCGGGCCTTCGCGGAGCGGTTCGAGAAGCGCATGCCCGGCAAGAAGCCGACCTCGTACCAGGCGGGCGTCTACGCCAGCACGCTGCACTACCTGAAGGCGGTGGCGGCCCTGCACTCGGCCAAGGACGGCGCCGCCGTGGTCGCCAAGATGAAGGAGATGCCGACCGACGACCCGCTGTTCGGCAAGGGCATGATCCGGCCGGACGGGCGCAAGATCCACCCGATGTACCTGTTCGAGGCCAAGGCGCCGTCCGAGTCGAAGGGCGCGTGGGATCTCTACAAGGTGCTGGAGACGATCCCGGCCGAGCAGGCCTTCCGCCCGATGAGCGAGGGCGGCTGCCCGATGGTGGCCGGCATGACGGCGAAGTAGGCCTCGGGTCGCTCCTTTCCGCACCGCCGTCCTTGCGAGCGGAGCGAAGCGAATTAGACGGCGCGACGCCGACCGTCGCCGCGCTGCCCTGGGTCACGTCGCTGCGCTCGTGATGACGGTGAGGGAGCTCCCAACCGAAGCGTCCGGACGGAAACCGTTCACGCCGCCCCGATCCGATCCAGCGCCGCCATCGCCTCATCCGGGAGCGCGAGCGTGGCCGCCGCGAGGTTCTCGCGGAGGTGGCCGAGGGACGACGTCCCCGGGATCAGCAGGATGTTGGGCGACCGGCGCAGCAGCCACGCCAGCGCCACCTGCATGGGCGTCGCGCCCAGCCCGGCCGCCACCGCCGACAGGGTGTCCGACTGCAGCGGGCTGAACCCGCCCAGCGGGAAGAACGGCACGTAGGCGATCCCGGCCTCCGCGAGGTCGTCGACGAAGGCGTCGTCGCCCCGATGGGCGAGATTGTACTGGTTCTGCACGCAGACGATGTCGGTGATCCGCCGCCCGTCCGCGACCTGCCGGGGCGTCGCGTTGCTCAGGCCGATCCGGCGGATCAGCCCCTGGCGTTGGAGATCCGCCAGCACCGTCAGCGGCGCCTCGATCGAGCCTTCCGCGGGGCCGTGGACGTCGAACATCAGGCGCAGGTTGACCACGTCGAGGGCGTCGACGCCGAGGTTGCGCAGGTTGTCGTGGACCGCCCGGGTGAGGTCCGCGGCCGAGAAGGCCGGGTTCCACGAGGCGTCGGCCCCGCGCCTGGCGCCGACCTTGGTGACGATCACGAGATCGTCCGGGTAGGGGTGCAGCGCCTCGCGGATGATCTGGTTGGTGACGTGCGGCCCGTAGAAGTCGCTGGTGTCGATGTGGTCGACGCCCGCCGACACGGCCGCGCGCAGCACCGCGACCGCTTCGGCGCGGTCCTTGGGCGGCCCGAACACGCCCGGCCCGGCGAGCTGCATGGCCCCGTAGCCCAGGCGCTTCACGGTGCGGTCGCCGAGTTGGAAGGTCTCGGCCTGCGCGAGATCGGTCATGGCAAATCTCCTGTTGGTGGCCCGGATGTAGACGCCCGTTTTTGCGTCGATAAGCCGTGACAATCGGCACGGCCTGTGCGGATTCCCGAACGATGTCCCAGGATCTCACGGACCTCGCCGCCTTCGTGACCGTGGCGCGGGCCGGCGGTTTTCGCGACGGCGCCCGGGCGAGCGGCGGGAGCGCGTCGAGCCTCAGCGAGGCGGTGCGCCGGCTGGAGGCGGGGCTCGGCGTGCGCCTCCTGAACCGCACCACCCGCAGCGTCGCGCCGACCGAGGCCGGAGCCCGCCTGCTGGAGCGGCTCGGCCCGGCGCTCGCCGAGGTGGAATCCGCCCTCGACGTGGTGAACGGGTTCCGCGACCGTCCCGCGGGCACGCTCCGGCTCAACGTGCCGCTGAGCGCTGCCCGGCTGGTGCTGCCGGCCCTCGTGCCGCCGTTCCTGGCGGCCTACCCGGAGATCCGCCTGGAAGTGGTGGTCGAGGACGGGTTCGTGGACGTGCTGGCGGCGGGCTGCGATGCCGGCATCCGCTACGACGAGCGGCTGGAGCAGGACATGATCGCCGTGCCGATCGGCCCGCGGCGGCAGCGCTTCGCCACCGCGGCGGCGCCCGCCTATCTCGAGAAGCGCGGCCGGCCGGACCATCCGCGGGATCTCCTGGGCCATGCCTGCCTGCTCGGGCGCTTCCCCAGCGGCGCGCTGACGGCGCCGTGGGAGTTCGAGCGCGACGGCGACATCGTCCGGGTGGACCCGTCCGGCCCGCTGATCGTGCGGGTCGCCGCCAGCGACCTCGCGGTCGAGGCGGCGGTCGCCGGCACCGGGATCGTCCACCTGTTCGAGGACTGGCTGCGGCCGCAGCTCGCGAGCGGCGCCCTGGTGCCGGTGCTGGAGCCCTGGTGGCAGGTCTTCTCCGGCCCGTTCCTCTACTATCCCGGCCGGCGGCACCTGCCGGCGCCCCTGCGCGCCTTCGTGGACTTCGTCGGCGCGCAGGCGTCGCGCGCTAGAACCGCAGGGTGAAGCGGCCCGTCACGGCCTGGTCCTGGGCGCGGGCGCCGGTCTGACCCGTGTAGGCCACGCCCAGGCTCGCGTCCGGCGCCACCGCCAGGTCCAGGCCCACCTGCGCCACCAGCGCGTCCCGGGCGATCGGAACCCCCGCGCTCAGGAAGGCCGGGCCGCCCGCCCCGAAGGCCAGCAGAGCCGTCGGCACGACGTCGCCGAACGCGCGCCGGTAGCCGACGAGACCCCGCAGCGTCACCGGCAGGCCGAGCCCCAGGTCCAGGCGCGCCTGCGCCCGCATGCCCACCGTCGCCGCGCCGAGGTCGTAGTCCCGCGCGAAGCTCGCCAGCGCCGCCGCGCCCCCGGCCTCCGCGAAGGCGCCGCGCCGGATGCCGACATAGGCCCCGCCCGCGAACGGCTCGACGAAGCGCGCCGCCGGCGTGCCCAGCGCGATCCTCCAGCCGATCTCGCCGAAGCCCTGCACCGTGGAGCCGCCGCCGTGGCCGCTCAGCGTGTCGGACAGGCCGTACAGCACCGCCCGGCGGGTGCGCGCGTCCGTGTCGGCGTAGAGCGCGCCGAGCCGCAGCGACAGCGGGCCGAGCTCGTAGCCGCCGTACAGGCCGCCGAACCCGCTCCTGAGCGTCGCGCTCTCCGCCCGGCTCGCGCCGCCCGCCCGGCCGGCGCTGTCGAGGAAGGCCTCCGTGTAGCCACCGACCGCGCCGAAGCGCAGCCCGCTGGGGAGCCGCACGTCCGCGCCGGCCGCGAAGCCGGCGATCTGCCGGTCGAGGTCGAACGCGTTGCCGCCGCCATCGGCCGTGCCGAAGGCGCCGAAGCCCTGGCCCCAGAGCCCGAACACCTGCGGGTCGAGGGTGCGCACCGGCACGGTCGCCACCACCGCAGCCCGGCCGGGCAGGTCGGCCGCGTCGGCGGCCGGCAGGGCGCCGGCGTCGAGCCCGGCACCGGGATCGCCCCAGCGCAGGCGGTCGAGCACCGCCTCGCGCACGAAGAAGGCGGTCTCGTAGGCGGTGGACACGGTGCCGGCGTGGATGTCGCCGGCCAGCGCCCGGAAGCCGCTGCCGGCCTCGTTGGCCGTGAAGGCGACCGCCGCGTCGTAGAGCCGGCCGGCGCCCATCGCCTGGATCGCGTTGGCGGCGGCCGCGCCGTTGCGCGAGGTGGCGCTGGCGGCGAAGGGCACGTCGTTGCGGGTGAGCGTCAGGTCGACCGCGTCGGTCCGGTAGCGCAGGCCTGGGGTGAGGAAGGCGAGGTTCGCGGTCACGCCGGCGAACCGGCCGGAGACGCCGCCGGCGGCGGAGAGGATCGTGTAGGTGGTGCGCGGGTTGTAGGCGCCGGAGGCGGCGCGCACCTGGACGGTGCCGCCCGACAGGGTGGCGGTGCCGGTGGCGGCGATCCGGTCGGCCCGGCCGGCGGCGTCGGCCTCGACCCGGTAGGTCGAGCCCGGCGCGAAGCCGACGTTGCCGGCGACCGTGAGCGTGCCGATGGAATTGCCCGGCGCCACCGTGGCGCCCGCGAGCGCGACGATCCCGCCCAGCGTGCCCGAGCCGCCGAGCTCGGCCCCCGGCAGCACCGACACGACCGAGTGGGCGAGGCCGCCGTTCACGACGAGCCGACCGGCCTGCACCGCGGTGGCGCCCGTCAGCGTGCTGAGCCCGGTGAGCGTGAGGGTGCCCGCCCCGGTCTTGGTGAGGGTCCCGGAGCCCGAGACGGCGTTGGCCAGCGTCCCGTCGGTCGATTGATCCACGACGAGCGCCGCGTCGTCGACGATGGCGCCCGTGCCGAAGGCGCCGGCATGGCCGACGAGCGTCCCGCCGCCGATCGTCGTGCCGCCCGCGTAGGTGTTGGCGCCGGTCAGGACCAGCGTCCCGCTGCCGAGCTTCGCGAGGCCGCCCGCGCCGCCGATGTCGTTGCGCCAGACGTCGTAGGCGGAGAAGCCGCCCCGGGCCGCGTCCATCGTGACGGTGACCGTGCCGCTGAAGGCGCCGTAGCCGTCGGCGGCGGCGAACAGGTTGATGCGGTCGTAGCCCAGCCCGTTGTCGAGGAAGCCGCCGGAGGGCAGCTCCGTGGTCGCGATCACGTCGCGGCGCTGCGCCGCCGTGAGGTAGGGAAAGCGGGTCGCGAGCAGCGCCTCGGCACCCGCCGGGACCACCGGCGGACGGTCCGTGGGCCCGACCGGCGGCAGGCCGTAGGTCAGGCGCGCCGTGTAGGCGGCCTTGTTGCGCGCGTAGTCGGAGAACCGGTCGGTGGCCGGATCCACGGGCGCGTGGGCGCACTGCTCCAGCGGGCCGCCGCAGGCCTGGCTCAAGTAGCTCTGCGCCTGCGCGAAGGCCTCGCCCAGCAGGGCCGCGTTCGCCGGGTCGTTGAGCGCCCGGATGGCGAAGTAGGTCGCCAGCACGCGCCCGCCGATCACGTCGGTGGGCGAGTGCATGCCCGCCTCGATCCGGTTGTCGCCGAGCTCGCTCGCGCGGGTGAGCAGTTCCTGGAACCGCTGCGGGACCGCGTAGGCCAGGGCCAGGGCCGACAGGTAGGCGGCGTTGGTGTGGCCGCTCGGGAAGCCGCCATCCGTCGCGGGGGTCGGGCTCTTCTCCGGCCCAAGGGAGGGCGGCACGACGAGGCCGAGGCTCTGGCCGTCCAGGCTCTGCCGCCAGGGGCGCGGATAGCTGTAGGCGTCCTTGGCCGGGCCGGTGGAGGCGTTGGTCCGGAACGCGTTGACCAGCTGCACGACCTTCCCGAGGGGCGACGTCGTCACGCCGGCACCGGTCCCCTGGTCGACGTACTGCACGCGCGACGTGGTCGCGTCGAAGGCCGGGATCGTGGTGGTCGCCCCCGATCCCGCCAGATAGGCCTGGGTCAGCGGCCCGAGGCCGTCGATGACGCTGTAGCTCTGGTTGCGGCGGTCGTCGTAATAGGCGGCGATCTCCTGCGCGCCGGTCCGCTCCCGCGCCCGCTCGGCGACGATCTGGATGTTGCGCAGCAGGAGGGGCGCCCCGAGCGCCGTGGGCGATCCGGTGTCGTAGGTCCGTCCGGGGATCCAGATCCGCCGGAAACCCGACAGGATGTCGACGCCGTTGCCGGCCGTCTGCGCCTGGGCGCCCGGACCGAGCAGCACGACCGCCAGCGCGGCGAGTGAGACCCCATATCCTCGTTTCATGACGCGCTCCCCGACACCGCCCCGTCCGGCCGGTCGCGCGCCCCATATCCAAGATCATCGACGGCAGATCGTCATAGTTCGTTCAAAATCGGACGCATTTTCGATTCGTATCCTCTGAGCAACACTCTGTGAGGCGGCTTATTTCTTATAGCTATATTTGAGAAATTAGAATTTTTACTTTTGAATTTGCCCGAACAGCACTTCTGACCGGTCATCGATCGCCGTGAGCGGCGCGGCCGCATCTGGATAGGCCCGCCCGAGGCCGGCCACCGGCGCCGGTGACGGGGTCATGCGGGACAGGAGAGGCGGCCCGGGATGCGTCCAGCCAGACCCGGCGCGGGAGCGCCCCGGAAGGTCAGGGAGATGCCGTGCGAATCGCCCGGCGGCGCGTGCGGACGCCGCCGGAGCGGCTCACTGCGGCAGTTCGAACACCGTGAGCTGCCCGCCCGGCGCCGTGTACTGCGACAGGGCCGCGTAGCCCCCCACCGCCCCCGAACCGTCCGCGGGGTCGGTCAGCCCGGCCGCCAGGCCGATCCCGGCCCAGCCGCCGACCCCGGACAGCACCGCGACGTACTGCTTGCCGCCGTGCAGGTAGGTGGTGACGTTGCCGACGATCCCGGACGGGGTCTTGAACCGGTACAGCTCGTGCCCGTCCCGCGCGTCGACGGCCTTCAGGTAGCCCTCCAGCGTGCCGTAGAAGACCACGTTGCCCGCCGTGGCGAGCGCCCCCGACCAGACCGAGAACGGCTCCGGGATCGTCCAGGCGATCCGGCCCTTCGCGCCGTCCCAGGCGATGAACGCCCCGGTCCGGTCCGAGCCCTCGGGCGGGTGCAGGGTGAGCGTCGCGCCGACATAGGGCTGGCCGGGCGTGTAGGTGACCCGGAACGCCTCGTAATCCATGCACATGTGGTTGGTCGGCACGTAGAACAGCCGCGTCTTGGCGGAGTAGGCGGCCGGCTGCTGGTTCTTGGCACCGAGCGCCCCGGGACAGATATTTTTGGTTGCTTCGTCCTCGTCGGCCTCGCCGGGGGCGTAGCGCTTGTCGACCACCGGCTTTCCGTAATCGGGCGCGGCGGGATCCACGCTGATCCGGCTGGCCCAGTTCACCGTGGGGTCGAACTTCTCCGCCACCAGCAGCGCGCCGGTGGCCCGGTCCAGCGTGTAGCCGAAGCCGTTGCGGTCGAAATGAGTCAGCACCTTCCGGGCGCGGCCGTCGATCACCTGCTCGGTGAGGATCATCTCGTTGACGCCGTCGTAGTCCCACTGGTCGTGGGGGGTCATCTGGTAGACCCAGCGGGCGATGCCCGTATCGGCGTCGCGGGCGATGATCGCCTGCGCCCATCGGTTGTCGCCCGGGCGCTGGTTCGGATTCCAGGTCGAGGGATTGCCGGTGCCGTAATAGACGAGATTCAGGTCCGGATCGTAGGAGAACCAGCCCCAGCTGCAGGCACCGCCGGTCCGCCACTGGTCGCCCTCCCAGCTGTTGAGCGAGGAATCGCGGCCGACCGGGCGCCCGAGCTCGGTCGTCGTCTCCGGATCGACCAACATGTCGGCGTCCGGCCCGGTGGCGTAGGCGCGCCAGAGCCGCCGGCCCGTCGCCTGGTCGTAGGCCGTGACGTGGCAGCGCGCGCCGTACTCGCCGCCCGCGAGCCCGACGATGAGCTTGCCGCGCACCGGCAGGACCGTGGCGGTGTTGGTCTCGCCCCGGCCCGGGTCGCCGTTCCTCACCGACCACAGCACCCGGCCGGTCTCGGGGTCGAGCGCCACCACGGTGGTGTCGGCCTGCTGGAGGAACAACCGCCCGTCCGCGTAGGCGAGCCCCCGGGAGACCGTGTCGCAGCACATCACGGCGATGACGCTCGCGTCCTGCCGCGGCGCGTAGCGCCACAGGATCCTCCCGCCCCGGTCGAGGTCGAGGGCGTAGACCACGTTGGGGAACGGCGTGTGCACGAACATCAGGTGTCCGACCACGATCGGCGCACCCTCGTGGCCGCGCAGGACGCCGGTGGAGAAGGTCCAGGCGACCTTCAGGCGCCCGACATTGCCGGCGTCGATCTGGTCGAGGGCCGAGTAGCGGGTGTTGGCGTAGTCCAGGGTCTGCAGGACCGGCGACGGGCCGGCCGCCGCCGCGGAGGCGAGGCCGGCGAGCGGCAGGGCCGCGAGCAGTGAAGCACGCATCGACGCACGCATCCTCGTGATCCTCATCGCCGCGCGGCGCGCGCACCTACATGCGCTGCTGGACGATGCTCTCGGCCTGGGGGTCCGGCTCGTGGCCGGCCGCGCGGAGCATCGGCACCACCTCGGCCGCGTCGCGCGCGACGAGGTAGCTCAGGTCGAGGCCCTCGCGGATGAAGCCGTGGCCGCGCATGTGCTCGAACAGGGCCAGCAGCGGCGCCCAGAACTCCGCCACCGAGACCAGCACCACCGGCTTCCGGTGGCGCCCGAGCTGCGCCCAGGTCAGCTGCTCGACCAGCTCCTCCAGGGTGCCGATGCCGCCCGGCAGGGTCACGAACGCGTCCGAGCGCTCGAACATCAGGCGCTTGCGGGTGTGCATGTCGGAGACCACCACGGTCTCCTGAATGTCCGCCAGCATGTGCTCGCGCGCCTGGAGGAAGTCCGGGATGATGCCGGTGACGTGGCCGCCGGCGGCGAGCGCCGCCCGCGCGACCGTGCCCATCAGCCCGACGTCGCCGCCGCCGTAGACGAGGCCCATCCCGGCCTGCGCGACCGCGGTCCCGAGGGTCTCGGCGGCCTCGCGGAAGGCCGGGTCGCGGCCGAAGCCGGAGCCGCAATAGACACAGACTGTCCTCACCGGAGCCATCCGGCGTCCTCCTCGCGCGTCCGTTGCGAGCCGTCCAGATCGCGCCCCGCGCCCAGCACTCCACGTGCCAAACTGCTGAATTCGCGTGGGATTCACCCGCCTGGGCGGCAGGACGGCTTGGTGTGGGGACCATGTACGGTATTATGGGCGGCGCCGTCGACGGCTTTTCGCGCGGGCGGACGGCCGCCCGCCGGGCGGCGGCAGGATGAGGGGAGGCCTTCGTGGCGATGTCGAGACAGGTGCGGCGCAGTCTCGCCCTGGCGCTGGCCGGCCTTCTCGGCGGACTGGGACTCGTGCTGGCGCTGTTCGGCGGCGACTCCCTGCGGCGGCTCACCGGGCGCGGTGGTCCCGAGCCGTCCGCGTCGTCGGCGCCGAGCGGCAGCCTGCGCAGCCTCGCCGATCCGGGCGCCCTGGCCGGCCGCGCCGACCCGACGATCGACTTCCGCGACGACAAGCCGGGCCGGGCGAGCCCGGCGCCGGGGGAGGGCCCCGTGGCGGCGCTCCCGCAGCCCCCCCGCGCCGGCACCCCCGGGGCGCCGCAGGCCGGCACCGCCGGGGCGCAGCAGGCCGGTCCGGGCCAGGACGCGCGCCTGCCGGATGCGGCCGAGGCGCCGCGCTTCGACATCGTCCGCGTCGAGCCGAACGGCGACGCCGTGGTGGCCGGCCGCGGCGCGCCGGACGCCGCGATCGAGATGCTGGTCGACGGCAAGCCCATGGCCCGGGCGAAGGCCGATTCCAACGGTCAGTTCGCGATCGTGCCGCCGGCCCTGCCGACGGGCGCCAGCACGCTCCGCCTGCGCATGACCGGCGCGGACGGGCGCGCGACCGAGTCGCAGCAGAGCGTCGCGGTGGACGTGGCCCCTGGCCGGGACCGCCAGCCCCTCGTGGCCCTGACCGCCCCGGACGCCGCGACCGTCGTGCTGTCGCAGCCCGGCGCGCCGGGCGCGACGGCCGACGCGAAGGGCGGCGCCAGATCCTCCGGTCCGGCTTCCGAGCCGGGTACCCGGGACGCCGACGCGGCGCGGGCCGGCCGTCCGGCCGGGGGCGGGGAGACCCGCGAGGCCGCGGCGTCCGGGCCGGGACCGACCCGGATCGCCAGCGTGGACGTGCAGGGGAACGGCCGCCTGTTCGTCACGGCCACCGGCACGCCGGGGGCGCGGATCCAGCTCTACCTCAACGACACGATGATCGCCCCGGGCAGCATCGGGCCGGACGGCCGGGCGACCTTCACGATCGGGCGCGGGATCAAGCCCGGGCAGTATCAGGTGCGGATCGACCAGGTCGATCCGGCCACCGGCAAGGTCGCCAGCCGCGCCGCGGTCCCCCTGTCGGTGCCGGAGCCGACGCAGGTCGCCGCCCGGGAGACCGCCGAGTCCGGACCGTCGCCCGCCCAGAGCGGCGCGCGGGATCGCGCCGGCCCCGATCAGGCCGCGCGCGACGGTGCCGACCGGGACCGGCCGGCCGCGGCCTCGCCGCCGGCCGCCGTCTCGAACCCCCAGGTGGCCGACATGGCGGAGCCGGACCGGGTCGGCGCGGTGTTCGTGCCGGAGATCAGCACCGCCCGGATCACCCGCGGCGACAACCTCTGGCGGATCAGCCAGCGCACCTATGGCCGGGGCGAGCGCTACACGGTGATCTACGACGCCAACCAGAACCAGATCCGCGATCCGGACCTGATCTACCCGGGCCAGATCTTCGTGCTGCCCACCGACAAGCGCGGCTGAGCGGCGGCGCCTACTCCACCACCTGGTCGTCGCCCGCGAAGGCCAGCCGGCGCAGGCCGCGCAGCGCCCGGTCGAGTTCCTCCCGCGACGGCGAGGCCAGGGCGAGGCGCACCGCGTTCGGCGCGTGGCCGGGATGGACCGCGAAGGACGAGGCCGGCAGGAGGGCGATGCCCTGGCGCAGGGCCGCGGCCGCGTAGGCCTCGGCCCGCCACGTCTCGGGCAGTTCCAGCCAGAGGTGGTAGGCCTGCGGATCGCCCACGACCCGCAGGTCGGCGAGCGCGGCCCGGGCGAGGGCCTGCCGGGCCGCGGCGTCCCGGCGCTTGGCCTCGGCCAGCGCCGCCGCCGAGCCTCCCGCCATCCAGTGCATGCCGGCCGCGAGCGACAGGCCGAGCACCGTCCAGGCGCCCTGGCGGACGGAGGCGGCGAGCCGGTCGGTGAGGGCAGGCGGCGCGGCGATCAGGCCGACGGTCAGCGCCGGCATCACCCGCTTCGACAGGCTGTCCACGAAGATCACCCGGTCCGGCGCGAGGCCGGCGAGCGGCGGCGCCTCGGCGAGGAAGCTGTAGACCGCGTCCTCGATGGCGGTGAGCCCGGTCCGATCCAGCACCTCCGCCAGGGCGGCCCGGCGCGCCGGCCCCATCGTGGCGCCGAGGGGGTTGTGCAGGGTCGGCTGGAGATAGACGCCGCTCAGCGGGGTCGCGCGGTGGGCCTGGAGCAGCGCCTCGGGGCAGACGCCCTCCGCGTCCATGGCGAGCGGGATCAGCGTGATCCCGAGCCGCGCCGCGATGCCCTTCACCCCGGGATAGGTCAGGGGCTCGCAGCCGATCCGCTCGCCGGGCGCCGCCAGGGCCGCCAGGGCGGCGGCCAGCGCCTGCCGGCCGTTGCCGGTGAACAGGATGTCGGCGGGATCGGGGGCGTAGCCCGCCCGCGCCAGGAACCCGGCGGCGATCGCCTGCGCCGAGGGCGTGCCCGCGGGCCCGTACTGGGTGAAGCCGATCTGGCCGTCGTCGCGGGCGAGCGCCGCCAGGGTCTCGGCCAGGACCGCCTCCTGCTCGGGCAGGCGCGAGTGGGTCCGCTGCAGGTCGAGGGCGGCCGGGGGCGGCTCCGGGCGGAGCAACCCGGCGCGCCCCGGCTCGCTGCGGACGTAGGTCCCGCGCCCGACCTCGCCGGTCACCAGCCCCCGGCGGACCAGCTCGGCGTAGACCCGGCTCGCCGTCGAGACCGCGATGCCCCGCGCGTAGGCGAAGTCGCGCTGCGGCGGCAGCCGCGCGCCGGGGCGCAGCCGGCCCGCCGCGATGTCGGCCGCGATCGCGTCGGCGACGGTGCGGTAATCCGCGGGGCGCATAATTGCTCCGAGGTCAATGTTTCGATTGATCCGAGATTTGTATCGGATCAATGCTCCGCCAGCAATCCCGGCCGGACTGCCTTCCCGCCACCGGATCGTCTGCGATGCAAGCCGTCACCCTGTCCTCCTCGCCCGCCGTCACGCGTCCGACCGCGCGCCCGTCCCTGCTCCGCACGTGGCTGCAGCGGATCCGCACCCGCCGCGCCCTGGCGGCGCTCCACCCCGACCAGGCCCGGGACGCCGGCCTCGAGCCCTGGGACCTGCGCGCCGAGGTCGCGAAGCCGTTCTGGCGGGCGTGAGGCGGGGGCCTGCACGCAGCGCGGGTGCTCCGGCGCGGCAGCGGGCCTATATGCGGGGCCAGGACATCCCGCCCCGCAGAACCCTTCATGACCGACAACACCGCGCCCGCGGCCGGGACGCCGATCCCGGCCGAGCGCCCCGGCCTGATCGCCACCTACCGGCGGCTCTGGCCGCATCTCTGGCCCCACGGCCGGCCCGACCTGCAGCGCCGGGTCTTCCTGGCCTTCGGCCTGCTGCTCGCCGCCAAGCTGGTGACCATGGTGACTCCGTTCACCTTCAAGTGGATCACCGACGCGCTGGTCGCGGCGGTCGGCGGCAAGGACGAGGCCGTGCCCACCGGCCTCCTCGCCGCGCCGATGCTGCTGATCGCCCTCTACGGCCTCTCGCGGATCGCCATGTCGGCGCTGACGCAGGTGCGCGACGGGCTGTTCGCCAAGGTGGCGATGCACGCGGTGCGGCGGCTGGCGCTCCAGACCTTCGAGCACATGCACCGCCTGTCCCTGCGCTTCCACCTGGAGCGCAAGACCGGCGGCCTGACCCGGGTGCTGGAGCGCGGCCGCGCCGGCATCGAGGAGCTGTCGCGCCTGATGGTGCTGACCCTGGTGCCGACCATCGTCGAGTTCGTGCTGGTGCTCGGCGTGCTGGCCTACGAGTTCAACTGGACCTACGCGCTGACCGCGTTCCTGACGGTCGCGGCCTACCTGGCCTTCACCTACAAGGCGACCGAGTGGCGGATCGCGATCCGCCGCCGGATGAACGCCTCCGACACCGACGCCAACACCAAGGCGGTCGACTCGCTGCTCAACTACGAGACGGTGAAGTATTTCGGCGCGGAAGCCCGGGAGGCCGGCCGCTACGACGAGTCGATGGCCAAGTACGAGAAGGCCTCGACGCAGACCTACGTGTCGCTGGCGGTGCTCAATGCCGGGCAGGCGGTGATCTTCACGCTCGGCATGACCGTGGTGATGTGGCTCGCGGCGCGCGACATCCTGGCCGGGCGCACGACGATCGGCGGCTTCGTGCTCGCCAACACCATGCTGGTGCAGCTCGCGATGCCGCTCAACTTCATGGGCATGATCTACCGCGAGATCAAACAGGCGCTGATCGACATCGACGACATGTTCCGCATCCTCGGGCAGAACCCCGAGATCGCCGACCGGCCGGGCGCCGCCCCGCTGGCCGTGGCGGGCGGCACGGTGCGGTTCGAGGACGTGCGCTTCGCCTACAATCCCGAGCGGCCGATCCTGCGCGGCGTCACCTTCGAGATCCCGGCGGGCCAGACCGTGGCGGTGGTGGGGCCCTCGGGCGCCGGCAAGTCGACGCTCTCGCGCCTGCTGTTCCGGTTCTACGAGCCGCAAGGGGGCCGGATCAGCGTCGACGGGCAGGACATCGCCGCGGTGACGCAGGCGTCGCTCCGGGCGGCGATCGGCATGGTCCCGCAGGACACGGTGCTGTTCAATGACACGATCGGCTACAACATCCGCTACGGCCGGGCCGACGCCACCGACGCGGAGCTGCGGGAGGCGGCCCGCCTCGCCCAGATCGACCGCTTCGTCTCGGGGCTGCCGGAGGGCTACGACACACCGGTGGGCGAGCGCGGCCTGAAGCTCTCGGGCGGCGAGAAGCAGCGGGTCGCCATCGCCCGCACGATCCTCAAGGCGCCGCCGATCCTGGTCCTCGACGAGGCGACCTCGGCGCTCGACTCCTTCACGGAGGCCGAGATCCAGGCGGCGCTCGACCGAGTCAGCCGCGGCCGGACCACCCTGGTGATCGCTCACCGGCTGTCGACGGTGGTCAACGCCGACGCGATCCTGGTCCTCGACCACGGCCGCATCGTCGAGCGCGGCACCCACGCCGCGTTGCTGGAGGCCGGGGGCGTCTACGCGGCGCTCTGGGACCGCCAGCGGGAGGCCGACGCCGCCCTGGAGGTGCTTCAGCGCGCCGACGAGCCGGTGCTCCCGTCCCGGACGGGCCACGCCGCCGTGCCGGAGACCGAGGCCGCGGAGTGACCGAAAGGCCACACGCGGTCCGCGCAACGCGGCCGGGACGCAACCGGAGGCGGTAAGCGCGGTTCTGCGGTTATGCCGCACTTCTACCTGCACATCCGGGACGGTCAGTGGCTGGTCGAGGATCTCGACGGCGCCGACCTGCCCGACCTCGACGCCGCCCGCACCGAGGCCGAGCGCTCCGCCCGGGCGCTCTTGGAGATCCAGCGGGTCGACGGCGCGGTGCTGGCCGGGCAGGTCTTCGAGATCGCCGACGCGTCGGGGCAGGTCCTGGCGGTCGTGCCGCTGAGGGACGTGCTCGAGCTGCCGTAAGATCCAGGGCGCGGGCGGGTCGGTCGGGATCGACCGCCCGATGGCCGCTACGGCCGGCCCCTACGGCCGCGACCGCACACGGACCCCGAGCAGGTCCTCGAACGGCAGCACCATGGCGCCCTTGTCCCGGTCGCCGTGGCCCTGGCGCAGGGCGGTCTGGTAGGTGGCGGTGGCGGCCGCCGTGACCGGCATCGGGAAGCCGTTCTCCGCCGCGACCGCCGCGGCGGCGACGAGGTCCTTGTAGGCCGCCCCCATCGGGTAGCCCTCGTCGAACTGGCCCCGGAGGATCCGCGGCACGAAGTACTGCGCCGCGTAGCTCCGGCTCGTGCCCGTCGTGACCACCTGGGCGACCTGATCCGGGTCGAGCCCCATGGCGACGGCCATCGGCAGCACCTCGGCCAGCGCCGCGATGTTGATGTCGTAGAGCACGTTGTTGATCGTCTTGGTGAGCTGGCCGGACCCGGCCGGACCCATGTGCAGGATTGTCGTGCCGATCCGCTCCAGGAGCGGGCGCACCCGCGCGACCGCCCCGGCCGCGCCGCCGCACATCACGGTGAGCGTCCCGGCCTCGGCGCCGGCCGGCGCGCCGGAGACGGGCGCGTCGACGAAGGCGCGCCCGGTCGCCGCCACGGCGCGGCCGACCGTGAGGGCCTTGGCGTGCGCGATGGTGCTGAGGTCGACCACGACCGCCCCCGGGGCGAGGCGCTCCGCCAGGGCGCCGTCCCCGAGGAGGGCCGCCTCGACGGCGTCGCCGTTCGGCAGGCACAGGAACAGCACGTCGGCGCCGGCGGCCTGCCCGGGATCGGTGGTGGCGACGAGGCCCGGCGCGGCGAGGCCGGCGAGGCGCGCCGGGTCGGTGTCGATCGCGACGAGCGTCTCGGCGTCGGAGCCCCGCTTGGCCGCGAGGTTGCGGGCGATGGGGTGCCCCATCGCGCCGAGGCCGAGGAGGGCGAGGCGCGCGGCCATGCGGGTGTCCTTGTTCCGAGTGTCCGGGCGCCCCCTGTCCGTGCGGGGGAGGCGCCGCGCCAGCATGTCGCCGGACGGGGCCGTCTTCCAGCCCCGGCCCTGGAATTGCGGCCGATGGTTTCTCGGCACCGACGTCCTTGCGAGCGGAGCGAAGCAATCCAGCAGCGCGACCTTGCCGATGTTGCGCCGCCCTGGGTCGCTTCGCTGCGCTCGCGATGACGGGGAGGCGCGTCGACCGCGCTGCGCCGCTCAGTTTCCCTTGACAATGTTCCTATTTTGTGCTTCCTGACCGCACCTGTCCGCGGCGGCCCGGGAGCGATCCCGGGCCGTCCTTCGGGGGCCCGCCCGGTGGCTGACCGTGCGGGTCCGGGGACGGGGCGGCGCCCGCGTCGGTGGCTCTCAGCCGCCATCGCCCCGGGCGACGGACCGGTGCGGGGCGTGCCTCGGACGCGGGCGTGAGACCGGGCGGCACTCTGCCCGGCGGGGTGAGGAAATGCCCCCGCGCCGACCCGCCTCTGGGCCGACCCTGAGCGACCTGCGGACCCGCCCACTACG
>NZ_FOMM01000050.1:0-14769 GCF_900112625.1 Methylobacterium sp. 13MFTsu3.1M2 | reverse complement strand
CAGGCCTCGGCGGGGACGAACGAAGTGACGGGCAACATCGCCGGCGTGGCGCAGGCGTCGGAGGAGACGGGGGCTGCGGCCTCGCAGGTCCTGTCGGCGGCCTCCGAGCTGTCGCGGCAATCCGAGCATCTCGGTGCCGAGGTCGCCCGCTTCCTCGCAACCGTCCGCGCCGCCTGAGATGGCTATGGTCGAGATCCTCGCCCTCCCGGTCCGGCCTCACGGCACGCACCAGTTCGACCGACTGCACGCGGACTTAGCCGCCGCGCACGAACGTGGCGCGGATCTCGGTGCCCGAGCCCCTCACATCCAAGCAGGTGGCGACAGGCTGCTCGAACTGACTTGCGCCTTGGAACGCGCGATCGAGGATCTGGATCTCACGTTGATCAAGCTCGGTCTCCGGGATCCGGACATGCGTGAAGCCCTGCGAGACTTCGTCATCAAGACCGAGAGCCTCGCCAACACGGCGCAGAGCTTCGCTCACACCGTGCACGGCCTCGCCGGCCTAGCGCAGCGGTACCGAGCGACCCTCTGACTGCGCTCACGACTTCGGGCCGGACGTAAGACCGGCCCCAGCATCAGATGGAGGCCGGCTTGGGCAGGCTGTTGTTGATCTCCGACGACCTGGCCCGGACCGGTCGCCTCGCGCGTTCCCTCGGCCCGACCCGGCGCTGTACCGTCCAGGACCTGTACGATGACAGCCTGCCGTCGGTGCAGCCGGATCTGATCGTCGGCGACGTCGCTCAGCTTACCTCCGAGGCGATCGCGCGCCTGCAGCGGATGCTAGAGCCGCTGCGCGCGGCCGGCGCCCCTTTCCTGTTCCTGACCCACGGTAACGCCGCTCGCGCTGAGGCCCAGGTGCGACTCCTCGCTCCCACCGACATCCTCCCGGCACTGACCATGCTTGAGCGCCTGCTGGCTCGGATCGACCGCCTTCTGGAGGTCGGTGGCTCCGCCGTCGCTGCCCGGATGGCGGACGAGGCCCGGCAGTTCTTCGACAGGACCTTCTTCTCCGGCCAGATGGTCACGCCCGAGCTCGCGAGCACCGGCACCGGCCTGATCGCCCGAGCCGTGCAGCATTGTGGCCTCCACGAGTGGATCGGGGCGGTACAGCGCTTCGACGAGGCCACGCACCGGCACTGCCTGATCGTCACTGGTCTCGCTGCCGCGTTCGCGGCGAAGCTCGGGTTTGCCGATCTGGACAGCTACCGCCTGACCAAGGCGGCGCTGCTGCACGACGTCGGCAAAACCCGGATCTCGACCGCGATCCTGAACAAGCCCGGGCGGCTCACCGACGAAGAGATGACGGTGATGCGGACGCACGCGGCGCTGGGCTACGACATGCTGGTGGATAGCGGCTTCTCGCGGGAGATGCTGCAGGTGGTCCGCTCGCATCACGAGATGCTCGATGGCTCCGGCTACCCGGACGGGCTGCGGGCACCTGAGATCTCGGACCTCGTCCGGCTGGTAACGATCTGCGACATTTACGGCGCGCTGATCGAGCGGCGGCCGTACCGGGCACCGATGCCGGGAAGGCAGGCCTACGGGATCGTGCAGTCTATGACAGGCCGGCTCGACCCTGATCTGGTCACGGCGTTCCGCCCAGTGATGACCACGTTTGATCCGGCCGGCACTGCTGCGGCTTAGGGTCGGAATTGGGTGGGACCGCGACGTCCGCTCCGATGCGCTTGCTGTTCCAGAGCGGACCGCCGGCTTTCCACCCTTTCCGGTCATTCCGCGACCGACCCACTCGGGCCGTACAGATCTGCATTGACGCTTCCCGAAAGCCGCCATTCATCGACAGCCCGGCGACGTCAGTTCGGGGAAGGCGGCCTTGCCAGGGTACGCCCGTAGGTGACGAGCCGCCACAAACCACGGTCATCGCCCTGGGCGAATAAATAGCGCATAAGGGATCATCACTGGCTTCGGACCCGGCCGTCAGTGCCTGAGAGCGGTGAGCGCTCCCGGCCTGATCATACGGAGCACGGTTTTGGCTAACAGCAGGCCTTTAGCCATCCTCATCGCGGAAGCTGATGAGGTCGTCCGTATGGTCACGGCTGACATGCTGGAAGACGTCGGCTTCCAGACCATAGAGGTCCGCACAGCCGCCGAGGCGCTGGCGGTTCTCGAAGGACCGATGCCTGTGAGCATGCTGATCACTGGACGCGGCATCGTGGGCGATGGTGTTGCCCTTGCCCACCTCGTTCATCACCGTTGGCCCACTGTCGGCATTATCGTCACCTCGGGAGCCGGATCAGATCTCCGAGAGGAGTTGCCGCCGGGCACGCGACTGCTCAGCAAGCCCTACGACTTTGCAGACCTCATCCATGAGGTGGAAGCTGGCCTCGCACAGGTACAGGACGAGCCCTCAGGCGCTCCCGTGCTCCCGAGCGGCGTGCCGCCCCATACCGGGACGGAGATGGGCAGCGGGATGGGCGTTGTCGCAGCTCCCACGACCGAGCCGGACAAAACGTAGCCCTTGCCGTCAGGCCGGCTAAGTCTGAACACATTCGGCTTGGCTGCCACAATGTCGGTGCGGGCGGCGAGTGGGCGGGACGACGATATCCTTCTGACGACTTTCAGAACCTAAGCTGACTGAAATCTACCCAGAGGGGTCCTCCCGCGACCGACCCATTGCCGTCGTCCGAACCACAACCGGCGGCTCTGCAAAGCAGCCGTGCGCCAGTCCTTCGACAGGGGTGTCAGGTTACCGTCAATTCGCGATCAAATCGCGGATGCGCGATGCCAGCGCATCGACGGCGAACGGCTTGGTCAGGACGGCCATTCCCGGTTCCATCTGGCCGTCCGTCAGCAGCGTGCTCTCGGCGTAGCCGGTGATGAACAGAACTTTGAGGCCCGGCCGCGAGACCCGAGCGGCGTCGGCCATCTGACGGCCGTTCAAGCCATTGGGCAGGCCCACATCGGTGACGAGCAAGTCAATACGGGCGTCGGACTGGAGCACCTTAAGACCGCCCGCCCCATCCGCAGCCTCCACGGCGGTGTAGCCGAGGTCGCTCAGCACGTCCGTCACCAGCATGCGCACGCTGGGCTCGTCGTCCACCACAAGGACGGTCTCGCCGGCCTGTGCCAATGCCGGGGATCCTTCCTCCGGCAGGGCCTCGTCACGCTCAGCCTCGCCCCTGTGGCGCGGGAGGTAAACCGTGACCGTTGTGCCCTGCCCCTCGTTCGAGTGGATGCGGACCTGCCCGCCGGACTGCTTGACGAAGCCGTAGATCATCGACAGGCCAAGGCCGGTCCCCTGGCCGAGCGGCTTGGTCGTGAAGAATGGGTCGAACGCCTTCGCCACCACCTCCGGGGGCATGCCGGTGCCGGTGTCCGAGACGCTCAGCGACAGGTACTCACCGGCCGGCATATCCTGTCGCTCGGCGACTTGGGGAGTGATCCGACGGTTGCCGGTCTCGATGACGATGCGCCCCCCGTCCGGCATCGCGTCGCGGCCGTTGATGCAGAGGTTCAGCAGCGCGTTCTCGAGCTGGGACGGGTCGACCAGAGTCGGCCATAGGTCCGTGGGTCCGGCCGTCTCAAGCTGAACGCTCGGCCCGACCGTCCGCCGGATCAGGTCGAGCATGCCATCGACCAGGGCGTTCACGTCGGTGCCTTTCGGCGCGAGCGTCTGCCGACGCGAGAAGGCCAGCAGGCGGTGGGTCAGCGCCGCCGCCCGCTTCGTCGCCCCCTGCGCGGCGGCCATATACTTGTCGACGTCCTTGAGGCGCCCCTGCTCGATACGGGTGCCCATCAACTCCAAGCTGCCGGAGATGCCGGCCAGCAGGTTGTTGAAGTCGTGGGCAAGCCCTCCCGTGAGTTGCCCGACCGCCTCCATCTTCTGCGATTGGCGGAGCTGCTCCTCAGCGTTCATCAGCTCGGCCGTGCGCTCGCCGACGCGCTGCTCGAGAGTTTCGGTGAGGGCGCGCAACTGGGTGATGGCCCGGTCCCGCTCCTGTTCGACAACACGACGCTCCTCGACGTCGAGGAGCACGCCGGGAAAGCTCAGGGGCGTGCCGTCCGGCGCGTGGTCGACCCGGCCATTGGCTTCGATCCAGTAGTAGCGCCCGTCCAACCGGCGCACCCGGTACTGGTGCGCATAGGCGCCGCCACGGCCGACGGCCTCGTTGATCGCTTCCGCCAAACCCGCTTGGTCGTCAGGATGTACGGTGGCTACGATCTGCGCCAGCGGGATGCCCTCGCGGCCGAGCGCTGGATCGAGCCCGAAGCTTCGGGCGAAGGCTTCGTCGACCGTGAACCGGTCGGACGGTAGGTCCCAGTGCCACGTGCCGATGATCGCGCCAGCGGCCAGGGCGAGTTGCACGCGCTCGATGTTAGCCCGTGCGAGCGCCTCGCTGGCGCGCAGGCGCTCTTCGGCCTCGCGTCGGGCGGTCACGTTGTTGAAGATGATGGCAATCTGCCGGTCCGCAGGGTCACCGACGGGAACAGCGCGCACGTCGAACCAGCGCGAGAACGCCTCAGCATAGCTCTCGAAGTTCGCGGGTTCCCGGGCCTTGGCGACTCGCCCGTAAGTCTCGAACCAGAAGGGCTCCAGGTCAGGGGCGAACTCGGTTACCCACTTGCCGCGAAGGTTGACGCCCGACTCGCGCTCGAAGGCAGGGTTGGCCTCTACGAAGCGGTAGTCGACCGGCCGGTCCTCGGCGTCGAACTTGACCTCGACGATGGCGAAGGCCGCATCGACCGTCTCCAGGATCGTCCGGAAACGCTCCTCCCTCTGACGGATGGCGGCCTCGGACCCGCGCAGACGCAGGATCTCGGCCTCAAGCTCCCCGCGGGAGAGGGTCTTCAGTTCGTCCCCCGACACGAAGGATGCTTCTCTTCCGTTTACCGCGGCCGCGGCGCCTCTCGTGGCTAATCCAAGTGCGTTTACCCCGAGGAAGGTTCCTGACCAGCCTTGCACACCGCCGGGGCTGCAATCCGTGAAGCGCCACCCCAAACTATTTGTCGACCAGCGCCCTAGGGACCGCGTCGCCGACCTCATCGAGGAGGGCATTGACGTAGCGATCCGCGTGGGCGAACTGTCCGGCTCCCGCTTGCTCTCCCGGCGTCTCGCGCCGCATCGGCTCTGCGCTTTCGCGTCTCAAATCTACCTGGCGCAGCGCGGGACACCGCAGCATCCGGACGACCACATCCACCACGACTGCGTGAATTTCCGCTTCCAGAGTGCGGGCCAGGCTTTGCGCTGGCCGTTCCAGATCGGCGGCCGCGCGGTTGATCTCACGCCGAACGCCGGCAGCGTCGCAGACTTCAGCGATGCGGTCGCGGCCATCCTCGTGGTCGGCGGCATCGGCATCTCGCTGTCGTATGTCGTCGCGTCCCACGTCGAGCGAGGTGCGCTGGTGCCTGTCCTGCGGAAGTTTTCTGTCGAGCGTTCCGTCGTCACCGCGTTGTGGCCGGAGAGCCGACACGGCAACCAGAATATGAACGCCTTCCTGGCTTTCCTCGGAGGTATGTTTCATTCCCCATCACCTCGGGACAAGCTGCTCAAAAGTCCAGCGGGGAAGTAAATGGTCGCCGTGGGTAGGTCTGCTTCTATACATCGACCATTCGGAAGCGGATGGTCGGGAAGCCACCCCGAGCGGGTGTACCGCACCCGACCCAACTCAGAAGCGCGGACCGCCTTCTGAGCTGCCCGAAAGCGGTCATGGGTCGGACGCTGCACGGCATCGGCTTTGGCCCTAGTCGACCGGCCCGAACCGCTTGTACGAGGACCGGTGTCCTGTGGGCCGCTCAGCCCTCGCGCAATCGTCTCATGCGCAATCGAAGCTCCTGTGGTAAAGGGCATGTCACTCGACACCGCCTGTCGCCGATGCCCCTCCACAACCCTCAGAAAATCTCCCCATTCCCGAACGCACACTTCCTACCGCTACTCAGGTTGACAGTGAAGTCGGGCACGCGGATCGGCAGCGACCTCGTTCATGATTGAACCAGTAAAGTCGCCCGTGGCTGTCACTGGCCTCGACGCCGAGGACGCCCGCTTGGCAGCCCTTCACCGCTACCAGATCCTCGACACGCCGCGTGAACCGGGGTTCGACGAGATCGCCGCACTCGCTTCGGCGGTCTGCGGCACGCCCATCGCGGTCGTGAACCTGATCGGCGTGGGCCGCCAGTTCTTCAAGGCGGAAGTCGGCCTCGGCGTGCGTGAGACGCCGCTCGACAGCTCGTTCTGCGCCTGCGCGATCCTGGAAGAGGAGTTCCTCCTCGTCCCGGACGCCACCCGCGACACGCGCTTCGCGTGCAATCCGCTGGTCGCCGGCGAGCCCCATCTGAAGTTCTACGCCGGGGCGCTCCTGAAGACCGCCGAGGGCCATGCCATCGGCACCGTTTGCGTGCTCGACTACGAGCCGCGCGATCTCACCGCCGTCCAGCAGCAGACCCTGCGCGTCCTCGCGCATCAGGTGATGACGCAGCTCGAACTGCGGCGCGCCCTCAGGGAGAGGCGTGAGGAGGCCGCGTTCATGCGCAGCGTGCTCGCCTCGTCCGCCGACTGCATCAAGGTCCTCGACCTGGATACGCGCCTCACGTTCATGAGCGAGGGTGGCAAGCGCGTGATGGAGGTCGGCGACTTCAACGCCATCCGCGGCTGCCCTTGGCCGGACTTCTGGCAGGGCCAGGGCAACGCGGACGCCAAGGCTGCCGTCGTGGCGGCCAAGGCAGGAGGCGTCGGCCGCTTCCAGGGCGGGGCTAGCACCATGGCCGGTAACCCGCGCTGGTGGGATGTCCAGGTCACGCCGATCCTCGACGCGCAAGGCGTCCCCGAGAAGCTGCTCTCGGTCTCACGGGACATCACGGTCCAGAAGGATGCCGAGCGCGCCGCCACGGCGAGCGAGGACCGCTGGCGGAGTCTGTTCACCAGCATGCACGAGGGGTTCTTCTCCGCCGAGATCCTGCGGGACGACGAGGGTCACGCGGTCGATGTGCGCTTCCTGGAGGTCAATCCCGCCTTCGAGATCCAGTCGAGCCTACCGGCGAACCAAACCGTGGGCAGGACCATCCGCGAAGTGATCCCGACCATCCCGCAATGGCTGATCGACATCTACGCGGGCGTGGTCGACACCGGCGAGCCCGCGACGTTCGAGGTCGCCGTGCCCGCCCTGAACCGCACCTTCGAGGCACACGGCCATAAGGAGGCGGATCAGCGCCTCGCCGTGATGTTCATCGACATCACCGAGCGCAAGCAAGCCGAGGAACGCCGCAACGCCCTGATCGAACTCGGCGACCGGCTGCGCCACGTCACCGCCAAGGCGGATGTCGCGCCGGTCGCGGCGGACATCCTGGCGCGGACGCTAGGACTCAGCCACGTGGGGTACGGCGATGTCGACCATGTGCGCGACACCGTCACCATCGCCGACGACCACGTCGCGGAGGGCGTCGCTCGCCTGAACGGCGTGTACCCTTTCCGGAGCTACGGGTCTTACGTCGACGACCTCAAGGCGGGCCGGGCCGTGTTCATCGCCGACGCGACGGACGATCCGCGCACGGCCGGCGGCAGCGACGCCCTGGCCGCCGTCGGCGTCCGGTCCATCGCCAATATCCCGCTGATGGAGCACGGGCAGTTCGTCACCCTTTTTTTCGCCTTGAAGGCCGAACCGCACGCTTGGACGGCTGAGGAGCAGGCTTTCCTGCGCAACGTCGCCGACCGCACCCGGGCCGCCATCGGTCGCCTGGAGGCGGAGGAGCAGCAGAGAGTGCTCAACCAGGAACTGAGCCACCGCATGAAGAACATGCTGGCCATGGTCCTCTCCATCGCGACCCAGACCCTGAAGACGGTGCCCGACCGAGAACCAGTCGAGGCGTTCGAGCAGCGCATCCACGCGCTCTCGGCGGCGCACGACGTCCTGCTGCAGCAGGAATGGACGGCGGCCCCCCTGGACGCGGTCGCCAGCGCGGTGCTGCGCACCTTCGCCCAAACCACACGGCTCAAGGTTTCTGGGCCGCAGGTCTCGCTTGGGCCGCGCGCGACCCTATCTGTCTCTCTTCTGCTGCACGAACTCGCGACTAACGCGACGAAGTACGGGGCTCTCTCCAACGACGAGGGCCACGTCGGGGTCAGTTGGCGCGTCGATGGCGATAGCGATGAAGGTGACCTAGTGCTCGACTGGGAGGAGAGCGGTGGGCCGCCCGTGAAGGAACCCGCCAGACGCGGCTTCGGCTCGCGACTGATCCGCCTCGGATTGGTCGGAACGGGCGACGTCGACCTACGCTACCAGCCCACCGGTTTCCGGGCCGAGATGCGCGCGCCGCTCGCGCAGATCCATCAGTCCTAGGAAGCCGTCATGGGACAAGCGATGCCAGCGGCCTCCGCCGTGATCCTCGTGGTCGAGGACGAGCCCCTTCAGCGCATGATGGCGGTCGATCTCGTCGAGATGGCGGGGTTCGACGTGGTCGAGGCTCGCAGCGCCGACGAGGCGGTGCGCATCCTGGAGAACCGCCTCGACATCCGGGTGGTGTTCACGGACATCGACATGCCCGGCGGCGTCGACGGGATGAAGCTCGCGGCCATGATCCGTGACCGCTGGCCGCCCATCGAACTGATCATCATCTCGGGTAAGCACCGTCCCACGCCCGAGGATCTCCCGGTGCGCGGCGTGTTCTTCTCCAAGCCGTACAAGCGGGACGAGGTGACCCGGGCGCTGCGGCAGTTCGCGGCCTGATTGATCCGAACGGCAGACCTTCCAATTCGCAGGGAAAGGACGGCCAAGCACACGATGGCGATGGCCGCTTCTCTGTTCTGATCCTCCGGACCCAGACTGCCCGCTTTCCACCCCAAGCGGGTGTACCGCACCCGACCCCTCCCGGACGTCCAGAGCGTCGCTCGGGCATTCGCAAAGCAGACAAAGCGGCCGATGTTTAAACCGGCGTAAGTTAACGGGGTGCAGCCTAAGCCAATTCAGCATGGTAGCGTGCGCCACGCGATGTGCCGCCGCTAGGCTAGGAGGGCGGGCCGCTTCCAGCGCATCTGTCGAGGCCTCAACCCATGCTGCGTCGAAGCTTTTTGAGGGCCGCCGCCGCGGCAGGCGCCGCCTCGTTCCTCCCTGCCAGACCCGCGCTCGCGCAAAATGCCCGCCAGCGGACCCTGCGCTTCGTGCCACAGGCGGATGTCACGATCCTCGACCCCCTCACGACGAGTGCCTACGTCACGCGCAACCACGCGTTGCTGGTGTTCGACCAGCTTTTCGCAATCGACGGCGATCTCAGGCCCCAGCCGCAGATGGTCGAGGGCCACACGGTGGAGGATGACGGGAAGCGCTGGACCTTCCGCCTGCGGGAGGGTCTCAAGTTCCACGACGGCGAGCCGGTGCGCGGGCGCGACTGCGTCGCCTCGATCCGGCGGTGGGCCCCTCGCGACAACCTGGGCCAATTGCTGTTGGCACGCACCGACGCGATGGAAGCCCTCGACGATCGCAGCTTCACCATCCGCCTCAACCGGCCCTACGGTCTGATGCTGGCGACCTTGTCGAAGCTCGGCCCCCCGGCGCTCCTGATCCTGCCCGAGCGGCTGGCTGTCCTCGATCCCAAGCGGCAGCTTCCCGAGGTCGTCGGTTCGGGCCCGTTCCGGTTCAACGCCCGCGAGCGCATCATCGGCGCCCGCGTCGTCTATGACCGCAACCCGGACTACGTGCCACGTGCAAACGGGGAGGTCTCTGGAGTGGCCGGGCCGAAGCGGGTGCATTTCGACCGGGTCGAGTGGACGACCATGCCCGATCCCAGCACGGCCGCAGCCGCGCTCAAGAACGGCGAGGTCGACTGGTGGGAGAACCCAATCAACGACCTGCTGCCGACACTGAGAGCCGACCGCGGGATCGTCACGCCGTTATCGGGTCGGCTGGGGACGATGGGCACCGGGGTGATGAACCACCTCCACCCACCCTTTGACAACCCTGCGGTTCGCCGCGTGCTGCTGGAGGCACTCTCGCAAGAGGACTTCATGACCGCGATCAACGGCACGGATCCGAACCTGATCCGGACCGGCGTCGGTCTGTTCGCCCCCGACACTGCGATGGCGTCCGATGTGGGTCTCGAGGCGTTGACGCGTCCGCGCGATTTGGAGCGGTCGAAGAGGGATCTGATCGCAGCCGGTTACAAGGGCGAGCGTGTCGTCCTGTTAGCGGCGGGCGACCTACCGCGGCTGGCCGCGATGGGCGATGTGATGAATGACCTGCTCAAGCGCATCGGCATGAACGTGCAGCACGCCGTCTCGGATTGGGGGAGCATGGTCACCCGCCGGGCCAACAAGGCACCTCCGGACCAGGGCGGCTGGAACATCTTCTGCACCGACTGGTCCGGCTTCGACATGCTGAACCCGGCGGTGGAGCAGGTGCTGCGCTGCGGCGGCGTGCAGACGGGCTTCTTCGGCTGGCCCGATCTTCCGCAAATCGAGGCGATGCGTGGGGCCTGGATCGAGGCGCCGGACGAGGACGGTCGCAGGAAGATCGCCCACGCCATCCAAGCGCTGGCGATGCAGGAGGTGCCTTACCTACCCCTTGGGCAGTATCTCAGCCGAACTGCCTATCGGGACGATCTACAGGACGTGGTCAAGCACCTATCTGTGTTCTGGAACGTGAGGCGAGCCTCCTAAAGCCTTATCGAGTTTGACGAAGCCACGGTTCTCGCCGGATAGATGATCGGTGTTCGTGCTTGTCAGAAGCGTTGGCGATACGGCTAAGGGCGTCCGCTTTCTTACGTTTGCGGCTCGAAAGCAGAAGGTCGCGTTTCTACCCTGAGCAAACGGTATCAGGCCGGCGCAGATGGACGGGAGGACAGGGCACGGATCTGCAGTCTCCTTCGACTTCTCGACGCGGCCGAATAGCGGCGCCTCCTCAACACGACAGAGGGGCCATTGCGGGCGCAGTGTCCGTCGTAGCGGGCACCTCGGATGAGGCGTTTGGTACGAGGGACCAGATCTACTGAACCGACTTGCTCGGGTCGTCGGCAGGGTTGATGTAGTTCAGCCCGAAGGGTCCAGAGCCATTCACCTGAAGCTCTACCGGCTGCTCGGTGGTCCAAAGCGAATGCGGCATGTCCTTGGGCAGAAACACGAAACCGCCCGCGCGCAGCTCCTTGCCTCTCGCCTTGTCGATGGTCGTGCCGTGCTCGTGATAGATCGAGCCCGAGAGGATCGTCAGCGTCTCGGCTTCGGAATGAGTATGGGGCGCGATCACCGTGTGGGTGGGAAATTTCACCCGTAGGACAAAGGGGCCAGGCTTGCTCGGATCGCCCGAGACCATGCTGATCTGCGTGCCCTTCGGTAGGTTCGGCGGTCCCGGTTGGTAGGTCGCGCTCGCGGCATCCGGCAGCGCAACCGCGCCGTGCGTCCCATGGTCCTGCGCGAGGCCCGCGCCCGTGCTGGCGATCAAGGCCGCGAAACCGGTGGCGATGGTCCGAAGGCGTTTGGTCATGGATCGTCCCCCGACCGTTGGCGATAGGCTCGAGGACCAGTTAGCGCACAATCGAGTCTCGGCCACCCTGGCGGTGTCGAGGGCCATCGTCTCGCTCCCCGCAACGCGCGCAAGGGACGCGTCGGCTGGATCGTTGATCAAGCCTCGGGTAAAATACTTCCCGTAAGACTGCCATACATTTGTTAGCAATCGTATGTTGTGCGGCCGTTGCTTGCGAATATGCCGTAAAGTACAGATAATTTCGGTAAAAGGCGCCATCCGAAGGCGCAAGCCACGTAGCTGGTCCCGCCTCCGTCGTGCCGAGGCCGAAGCCCCTCCTGAAACCGTCGAGGCTTTCAGCGTCCCTCAGGTTGATGGGACTGATGTCGGTCCATTCGGGACGCTGAAGGAGTCGGCCTCAGGCCGGAATGCTCTCCGGCGATGCGGTGTTCTCGGCGGTGACGCCGTTCTCCCGGTGGCGGAAATCGCTCAGCGCCCGGTAGACCTGAAGCCGCGCCCGCATCACCGAACCGAGCGGCTGGTGCGCCGTGAGGCTGTGCGCGGGGCGGAAGGTCATCACCTCGTCGAAGTAGCGAACCCGCTTAGGGGAGTAGGCATCCTGCTGGGGCAGGCGGAGCGTCGCCACCGTGCGGTACGAACTGATCGCGACCGGCCAGTCGACCGAGGCATCCTCGATGGGCTGGCGCTCGGCATCCGCCCAAAGCTGCGCCTTTAACTCGTAGACCACCTCGTTGTCGCGGAAGAAGGCCGCGGCCGCGTGACGGAAACCGTCCTCGTCCCCGTGTGGATCAAGGCGCCATTCGGCGAGGTTACGTTGGGCGGGCGAAGCCGGGACCGCCCCGATCTTGGCGACGTAGTCGCCGAACCGCATCGGGGCCTGACTGAAGTAGCTGTCGGCGAGCGGGTGGCTGTAGGGATGGCCGAGGAAATCGGCCATGGCGCTCTCCGTGCCGAACGCGTGCAGAACCCGATTGAGGTTGCGCGCCGTGGCCGCGACGACGCTCTTCACGCCCTCCGGCAGGCCCGTCGATTTCCCGATGACCGTGCCGTCGCGCAGGAAGCCCGCCGCCGTGCCCGACGGGAAGGTCGTACCGGTGGCCAGCACGAGGTCCTGGGTGTCGACGTCGTGCCCAGGCAGCTTCTCGCCCGGCACCCCGAAGACCTTGATCGACATGCCGCGGTGCGTGGACACCCGGTCACCGAGGGTCTCGCCTGGGCCCTGCGCGAAGCGCACGGCCACCTTGTACGTTCCAGGCTTGGCGAACAGGCCCTGCGCGAGTTCCGGGGGCAGGTTCTCCGGAACGACCAGATCCCCGACGACGCAGGCGGAGCTCTTGGCGTGGCTCGCGCGTACCGCGTGGTGCTCGCGCTTCTCCACGACCTGCGACTGCTGCGTCATCCCCTGGATGATGCCGTCGATGGACTTCTGCTCGTCCGGGGCGGGCGTCTCGACGTCGGGGGCGTAGCGAAGGAATGTCATCGGCGTATCCTCGACGTGTCGTCCGCCTGCAGGATGGTTTGACGCAGGCTGGGATCGGGACGCGGGGTCCGAAGGCCGCCGGATCGCGGCCGTGCCTGGGCGGAGAGAAAGACCGCACTGCCGACAAGCCGCGCCGGCCTCCTGCCGTTCCACACCTCGTTCGTGGGCGATTGAATGACGCACAGCCCGGAACGTGGCCGGGGGAGCGGGTGTTCTGTCCTGGCCGCCAGCGGGAGACAGACCTTGCGATCACCGGTGCGATACACTTCCGACGTCGAGGCGGTGCTGCCGGACGAAGGGCAGACCATCGAGCAGCTCAACCAGACCTTCGATAAGATCCTGAACCGGGTCGCGGAACATTCGGGCCATGCCGTGCGCTCGGTCCACGCGAAGTCGCACGGCATCCTCGAAGGGGCTCTGACGATCGATGCGGGCCTGCCCCCCGAGCTGGCCCAGGGCCTGTTCGCCACTCCCGGCCAGCATAAGGTCTACATGCGGCTGTCGACCAACGCCGGCGACATCCTCCCCGATGCGGTCTCCCTGCCCAGAGGCCTCGCCCTCAAGGTGCTGGACGTCGAGGGCGAGCGCCTGCCGGATGCGGAGGGGACGACCCAGAACTTCATCATGGTCAACGGCAAGGTGTTCCAAGCGCCGAACGCCGAGGAGTTCCTGGGCAGCCTCAAGCTGCTGGCCGGCACCACGGACCGCGCCGAGGGGCTGAAGGTCGCCGCCTCCACGGTTCTACGCGGCGTCAACAAGGCTCTGCATGCGGTGGGCATCGACAGCCCCACCATCGGTTCCCTGGGCGGCGCGCCCAATGTCGATCCGCTCGGCGAGACCTACTACAGCCTGACCCCGTTCCGGTACGGCGACTACATCGCCAAGTTCTCGCTGGCCCCCGTCGCGCCGGCTTTGACCGCCCTCACCGGCACTGAGATCGATGCCTCCGGCCGCCCGAACGCCATTCGCGAGACGGTGCAGTCTGAAATGATCGGCATTACCGGCGAATGGGAGTTCCGGGTCCAACTCTGCCGCGACCTCGAACGCCATCCGGTCGAGGACCCGACGATGGAGTGGAAGGAGGACGAGACACCGTTCCAGCGGGTTGGGGTTGTCCGGGTTCAGCCGCAGGACAGTTGGGACCCCGCCCGGGTGCAGGCGGTGGACGAGGAGATGCGCTTCAGCGTCTGGACCGGCCTTGCAGCTCACCGCCCCCTCGGTAACATCAACCGCGCCCGCAACGCCCCCTACAGGCATTCGGCCGGGTTCCGCGAGCGGTTCAACCGCTGCCCGATCCACGAGCCGGGTGCGGCGCGCTGAAGCGATATCCTGAAGTTCCAACTGCCGTAGGTATCGTGGGTCGAGCTCGACGGCGATGTCTGCTTCACCGCTTATCCGCTCGAAACCACACAGGCAGAAACCCACCCTGAGCGGTCCTTCTGCACGCGACCTACAACCCGATCCTCAATGCCAGCGGCTGCGTCCTCAAGGTCGTCAAGTTCGCCGCCGACATCACCGCGCAGGTCCAGGAGCGCCACCGGCGCGTCGCGGCGCAGCGGGCGATCGGCGTCGACCTCGACGCGATCGGCAGCGCGGTCGAGGGCGCCAGCCGCCGGACCGCGGAGGCCGTCGACCTCGCCGGGCGGGTGTCCGGCGACATCCAGAGCGTGGCCTCGGGCGCCGAGGAGCTGTCGGCCTCGGTGGGCGAGATCAGCCAGCAGGTCAGCCACGCGGCGCGGATGGCCGGCGAGGCCGTCGAGCAGGCCCGGCACACCAGCACCATCGTCGAGGGCCTGAGCGGGCAGGCGGCGCAGATCGGCGACGTCGTGACCATGATCCAGGGCATCGCGGCCCAGACCAATCTGCTCG